>NZ_JBSGFD010000145.1:0-17837 GCF_053603215.1 Kitasatospora sp. NPDC004240
CCCCGGGGCCCCACCCCCCGCCCCGCCCCCGCCCCCCCCCGCCCCCCACGGCCGGGGGGGCCTCGCGGGGCCGGCTCACAACCCACGGATGGCTTCGGCCAGGTCGGGGCCGTAGGAGGCCCAGCAGATCACCGAGCCATCGGTGTCGAGCTGTCCCATGAACCAGTCGTCCTCGGCGCGCGCAAGACACAGGTCGTGGAAGGAAAGGATGATGTCGGGCCGGAGGACGTCGTAGTCGGCGGAGCCGTGCTGTTCGACGACGACGAGCCGTTCAAGCGAGAGCAGATCCGCTTCGGCATCGCCCGATGCCGAGCGGACCCGCTCGATGGTCCATCCGTCCGGGAGATCCGCGTTCACCGCGACATGATCGCAGCGGACGGTCTCTCACGACCACTCGTTTGCTGCGGCGACCGTCACGCTCGCGTCGTGGCCTGCAGCACCGTGCAGGTGCGCCGTTCCTTCGAGCATGCCCTCACGGTCGTCACCGATGGCGAGGGCGCGCAGTTCGGCGCGGACCGCTCCCACCCGGTAGCTCCGCAAACCGTCGTTCCCTCCTGGATCACGAGGCCGAGGGTAGGCCTGTCCGGTGGCTGTGCCAACCGACTTCCGTGGCCACGCTTCAGCTTGTCGTTCGACCTCGTCGTGGCGGCCGCCGTGACATCCTCGGAGCCGGCCGAGCGCCTGGATTCCGGAGGCAGGAGTCGCCGAACTCGTAGCGCGCCAACAGGGAGGCGATTCCCTCGTGGTTCAACGGGTACGGCCCGAGCGCTCGCTCCGGAACCGGCCTGGTGAGTTCCATGTGTTCTCCCTCGTCGATGCCGTAAGCGTAGGAGGGAGCACCTGCCCCACCCTTCATCGGGCTTGCGACGTGCTCTTTCCGGTACCTGTCGCGGTGCGAGCGCGTGCGGAGACGCTGCCGATCCGCCTGCCTGACGGTGCCCCGATACCACATCTGCCTTTGCGTTGTGGTGGTTTGCATGGATGTTCCGCTCGGTTGGGGGACTTGGTGGCGTGGGTGGTCCGTCGGGGCGGTGTGAGGGGGAGTGTGGTGCCAGCATCTCCCGGGGTTGGTGGTTTCCGGCTGGAGTCCCGTTCCTTTGCCCGGTGGTGTTCGGCGGGTGTGTCCCTACTCCTGTGCCCTCATCCGCTTGTCCCTTTCCGCTGGTGTCGTTCGGGTTGTGAGGTTGTGGATGCGTGGTGCTGGGTCGTCCGGCCGGGGGTGGCGTTCGGCTTCCCTGGTGGCTGTTGTGCCTCCGGTCATAACGGCGGCCGCTGCGGTTGCGGCTGCGTCGCTGGTGTCGGCCGGGGCCCGCACCGGTGTGGTGTGGTGTGGGCTGGCCGCGACCGTGCTGGTCGGTGTGGCGTGCGCGGAGGCGGCGCGGCGGGGGCGCGCGTTGGCGGCGTTCAAGGAACGGCACGCCCACCGGGAGAGGGAGTTGCAGGCGCGGTTGGCGCGGCAGGAGGCGGAGATGCTGCTGCTGGCCAGGGTGGCTCTGCCGGAGGCGGTGGCGCGGTTGCAGCACGGCGGGGTGGTGGAGGAGGTGTTGCGGGCGTGTGAGTTCCACGACGATGCTGTCGGTGCGGACTTCCGCGCCGCCCGGCAGGCCGTGCTGCGCTCGGTGCTGGAGGCCGTGGACAACGAGGAGGCGTTGCGCGAGTCCGCGCAGCGCGCGTTCGTGAACATCGCGCGGCGGGTGCAGGCGATCATCCACCGTCAGGCGCAGGATCTGCGGGAGATGGAGGACCGGCACGGTCACAGCCCGGCGGTGTTCACGGACCTGCTGCAGCTGGATCACGGGAACGCGCTGGCGGGGCGTCTGGCGGACAGTATCGCGGTGCTGGGTGGTGCGCGTCCGGGGCGGCAGTGGAGCAAGGCGGTGCCGCTCTACAGCGTTCTGCGCGGCGGGATGTCGAGGATCCTGGACTACCAGCGGGTGGAGTTGCACCCGGTCTCCGACGTCGCCGTCGTGGGGCCCGCCGTCGAGCCGCTGATCCACGCCCTCGCCGAGCTCCTCGACAACGCCACCCGCTACTCGCCGCCGAGCACGAAGGTCCACCTGACCGCGGCGGAGGTGCAGTCGGGCATCGCGGTGGAGATCGAGGACGGCGGCCTGAGCCTCAGCGAGGAGGGCCGGGCCCGCGCGGAGCGGATGCTGCGGGACGCGCAGGCCGGGATCGACCTCAACGACCTCGGCGAGACACCACGCCTGGGCCTGGCCGTGGTCGGCCGGCTCTGCCAGGCCTACGGATTCCAGGTCTCGCTGCGCCCGTCGGCGTACGGGGGTGTGCGGGCGGTGCTGATCGTGCCGCAGCGTTACATCACCACGGCGCCGGGTACGGGTCTGGCGCACGGGATCGGTGCGGCGTTGGGTCCGCGGCCGATGACCGGGACCAGGCGCCGCCAGGCCGTCGCCGCCGGCCCGTCCTCCGCGGGGTCGTCGTTCGGGGGGGCGTCCTCCGCGGGGTCGTCGTTCGGGTCGTCGGTGGTGGGGCGGCCGGTCGTTCCCGGGCCGGCGTTCCCGCCGGACCTGGACGACGAGGTGCCGGTGGTGACCGAGCGGGCCGCGAACGGTCTGCCGCAGCGCAGACGCCGCAGTGTGGCCCACCGTGCCGCGTCCACCGGGGCGTCGGGGGCTGTCGGAGCGTCCGGGTCCCCGGCGGCGGCCGGTACCACCAGCGGTACCGGCACCACGGGTACCGGCACCACGGGCACGGGTTCCGGTGGTGGTGGTGCGGCCGGTGGCGGGGAGGCGGTGCAGCCGGGGTTGTGGCTGGAGGCGTTCAACGAGGGACTGAACGGGCGTGCGTCGTCGGTCGGTGGCGCAGCCGGTCCGGTTGGTAGTGATGAGTGTTCTGGAGAGGGCCGGTCGTGATTTCGCAGCGGAGCAACATGGACTGGATGCTGAAGGATCTGGCGGACAGTGTCCCGCACACCCGGCACATCGTGGTGCTGTCCGCGGACGGTCTGCGGATGGCCCAGCACGGCACCGAGACCGACACCGCGGACCGTCTGGCCGCGGCGTGTGCCGGGTTGCAGAGCCTGGCGGCGGCGGTGGGGCACGAGTTCCCGCACGGTGACGGCCGGATGCGGATGGTCGTGATCGAGATGGGCGGCGGGTTCTTCTACCTGATGGCGGCCGGCGCCCGTGCCTACCTCGCGGTGCTGGCCGACGACGCGGTGGACGCCGGTCTGATGGGGCAGCGGATGAGAGACCTGGTCGCGCGGATCGGTGAGCATCTCACCACGCCCCCGCGTTCCGGCGAGCAGGTCGCGTGAGCGGTGCCGGCCGGGACTGGGAGGAGGGCATTCCGGAGCGCCTGTACGTGATCACGCGCGGGCGTGGCGCCGCGGCCGGGCCCGTCCCGTTCGACCTGGTCACCCTGATCGTCGCCCGCGCGGAGCCGTCGCCGGCGATGCAGCCGGAGCACGCGGCGATCCTGCGGATCTGCGCAGCCCCGTTGTCCGCCGCGGAGATCTCCGCGTACCTGCGGCTGCCGATGAGCGCGGTCGACGTACTGCTGACGGACCTCCTCGCCGAGGAGTGGATCGAGGCACGCTCCGCCGTCGCGCAGGCGATCCTTCCCGACCGAGCCCTTCTGGAGGCGGTGATGCATGGACTACAGAAACTCTGAACCACTCGCGGACCTCACGAGGACACCCATCACACACACGGCACCTCCGGGGACGGCCCCGGGCACGCCCGCCACGCTCCTCGGCCCGGCCGGCGTGCCCGGGCCGCGCGGCGCCGATCTGCTCCCCGCAACCGCGACGATGGCGGTCAAGGTGGTGGTCGTCGGCGGGTTCGGGGTCGGGAAGACCACCCTGGTCGGCTCGGTCAGTGAGATCCGTCCGCTGACGACCGAGGAGACCATGACACAGGCCGGCGCCGACGTCGACGACACCGCCGGGGTGGAACGCAAGACCAGCACCACCGTCGCGATGGACTTCGGCCGCATCAGCATTACCGACGAGCTGGTCCTGTACGTGTTCGGCACCCCCGGACAGGAACGCTTCTGGTTCCTGTGGAACGGCCTGTTCGAAGGAGCCCTCGGTGCGGTCGTGCTGGTCGACACCCGCCGTCTGGAGGTCAGCTTCGAGGTGATCGAACGCCTGGAGGACCGCGGGGTGCCGTTCGTCGTCGCCGTCAACGCCTTCCCCACCTCCCCCACCCACCCCCTCGACGACCTTCGCACCGCCCTCGACCTGCCCCCACAGGTACCGATCGTCACCTGCGACGCCCGCCTGCGCACCTCCAGCCGCGACGTCCTGATGTCCCTGATGCGCTACCTCCACGACCTCACGACCACCCCACCCACCCCCTGACCCACCCACCGCCGCGCAGCAGCCGCCCGTGCGCCATGCCCGTTCACGACCGCCCACCCGTGCCGACCCCGGAGATGCCGTGACCAGCCCGTTCCCCGACGATGCCCCCCTCACCCCGCCGCCCGGCTGTCCCGCGCACGGCCTCGGCACCCACGGCCTGGGCGCGGCGGGCCTGCGCCGGCTCTACGGCCCCGAGGCCGAGGCGGACCCGGGCGGCCTCTACGAGAAACTGCGGGCCGAACACGGCGAGGTCGCCCCCGTACTGCTCCACGGCGACCTGCCGGCGTGGCTGGTCCTCAGCCACGCCGCGAACCTGACCGCCCTGCGCACCCCCTCCCGCTTCTCACGGGACTCACGACGCTGGTCGGCGTTCCAGGAGGGCAAGGTCGCCCCCGACTCCCCACTGACGCCGGTGATCGCCTGGCAGCCGTTGTGCGTGTTCGCCGACGGCCAGGAACACCGGCGCCTGCGCGGCGCCGTCACCGACGGCCTCAACCGCTTCGACGGACGCGGCATCCGCCGCCACGTCACCCGCTTCACCGACGAACTCATCCACGAATTCGGCCCCACCGGCCGCGCGGAACTCGTCTCCCAGTTCGCCGAACACCTCCCCATGCTCGTCATGACCCAACTCCTCGGCATGCCCGACGAATACGGCCCCCGCCTGGTCGAAGCCGCCCGCGACCTCATGAAAGGCACCGCCACCGCGGTCGCCAGCAACGAGTACGTCGTCGCCTCACTACGCCGCACCATGGAACGCAAACGCGCCGAACCCGGCGCCGACCTGGTGACCTGGCTGATGCAACACCGCGCGGAACTGAGCGACGACGAGGTGATGGAACACCTCCGCGTGGTCCTGCTCGCCGCGAACGAGACGACCGTCAACCTGATCGCGGACACCCTCAAACTCGTCCTCACCGACCGCCGCTTCCGCGCCCACCTGTCCGGCGGCAACCTGACCCTGCCCGACGCCCTGGACCAGGTCCTGTGGGACTCCGCACCCATGTCCCTGGTCGCCGGCCGCTGGGCGACCGGCGACACCGAACTCGGCGGCCAGCGGATCAAGGCCGGCGACATGCTCCTCATCGGCATCGCCGCCGGCAACACCGACCCCGCCGTCCGCCCCGACCCGACCGAACCCCTCCACGGCAACCGCTCCCACCTCGCCTTCGGCAGCGGCCCCCACGAATGCCCCGGCCAGGACATCGGCCGCGCCATCGCCGAAACCAGCATCGACATCCTGCTCACCCGCCTACCCGACCTCGAACTCTCCGTCCCCGAAGAAGACCTGATCTGGACCTCCGCCTGGATCTCCCGCCACCTGCAGGCCCTCCCCGTCGACTTCACCCCCCGCACCACCCCCGCCCCCACCCACCACACCACCCCCACGGCTCCCATGGCCGTCGTCAGCACACCCACCACCCCACCCCCGACCATCCCCGCCACCGCGACACCGGACCCGGCCCAGACCGCAGTCCCCGCCATCCCCCCACAACGCCACGGCAACTGGTGGACGACCCTCCGCCGCCTGCTACGCCGCTGACCAAGCCGCCCACCCCCTCCGGCCGCCGGCACCCGGAAGGTTCCGGGAGGCCCGGTTCCTGGTCGCCTGCTGTCCGCCGGTAGCCGGGGGAGTTCATTGTCGTTCGGGACGCCGTCGCGCGGGGCGGCAACGACGTCGGGCACGTCAGCGTTGAGGAGTTCCTCGAAGCTGTGACCGGTGAAGACGCCCTCCCGCTCGATCAGAGCTTCCTCGGCGTCGAAGTTGCCGTACGTCAGCGAGTCGAAGACCTTGTCGGGACCGCCTTCCACGATGGCGGAGGGAGCCCTGTCGGCGCCCGGGGCCGCCGCGACCGCGGCCATCGGTCGGTTCCCGGAGCCGTCACCGGCCTGAGACCGTGACTGAGCTCAGGTCGGCGCGACACCACGGCGTACGAGCTTCGCGGCCGAGGGCCGGCGGATCGCGGGATGCCCTACCAGTCGACCTCGCCGTCGGCGGTGGGCACGGGACGCGGGACGGCGCCGGCACGTTCCCGCCGTTCGAAGTCCTCCATCGCGTCCGCGACGTGGTGGAGCCAGGCTCCGAGGGTCGGCCAGCCGAGGAAGTAGCCCTGATCGTCATGAGCCGCGTACCCCAGATGGTTGTGCCACATCCCGGGCTCGGCGTCGATGAAGTGGTCATCGCCGTCACCACCGGCGAACGGGATCCACGAGGTTCCCCACCAGGGGGTCTCCAACTGGTCGGGGTCGTCGGCCTCCCAGATACTCATCCGCATGAGGCGGATCGCGACGATCTCCTCGACCGGATACAGGGGTCCGCACGGCAGTGCACCGGGGAAGCCGTCCCCGTTGTGGCAGAGCAACGACTCACGAAGGTCGGACGGCAGCGGCAAGCCGATGAGCGATTCCGCCCGGTCGATGGCCTCGGGCGTGGCCGGCGGACGGAGCGCGGCGGCGCTGGTGGGAGCGTGCTGGGCGAGCCAGGCGTCGATGCGCTTCCATGAGGCCGCTACAGGCGGGATCACTGGGTCGATGACGTTCTTCGGCGGTTCGATCACGGCCAGATCCTTCCACGCCGCCACGACGAAGCCGGGTCGAGAGTGACTCCTGCAGAAGCCACATCCCTTGACGCTCCACAGCCGGACAGGGGAGGTGCCAGCACCCGGCGTACGGAGGCTCCGCGGGCTGTTGGCCGTGATGGTTCGGGTCTGGGCGCCGCTGGCGGGCCGTGACCGGAGGGTGGGCAGCCGTCCTGCATCCGCGTTGGGTGGGGTGGGTCCGTATCGTGGGTGCGTAGGGTTGCTCGGAGGTTCGGGGGTTGGGTGCGCATCGAGGATCATGGCTGGTGGGACCGGGGCTTTCCGGTGCGGTACCTCCTGGTCCAGGAGGACGACGATGGCGTGGAGCGGCTCTGGGGGAGGTGCGCGGGCGTCGAGGGGCTGTTCGTCGACCCGGTTCCGCTGCCGCGGGAGGTCCTGACCCTGCGCGGGTGCCACCCCGACGGTCTTCTGAGCGAGGTCCTGGCCGGGCCCGACGCCTCGCCGCGGAGCCTGGGCGATGTGCGCGTCGAGGTCTGGGACGGCGAGATGCCCGTGCAGTGGTGGACTCTCGCCGATGCGGCCGTGGTGACTCACCGGCCCGATGCGGACGATCCGGCGCGGTACGACATCGTGCTCGGCGCCGGTGTCAGGTGTGAGGAGAGCTCCTTCGACGTGCCTGCGGTGCCGCGCTTCGAGCTCTTCGCGGGAACGACGCTCGCCGCGGCAGGTGTGGGCAGGTGCTCCGCGGTGGACGGCCTGTTCGAGAAGCGGGTGGACCCGGCCCCCGTGGCGATGGAGCTGATCGGCTGTGAGCCGGCGGAGCCCCTGCTCGCGGTGCTGCGCCGCCCCCGTCGGTCGGAGGGGGCTTGGGCGTACCTGCTGGTGCTGGACCGTCATGGTGACGTGATGGCCTCCCGCACGGTGGGTCTGGCGATCACCGGGGCGCGGCCGTCCGTGCTCGGCGGGACGCTCCTCGACATCACCCTCACCGATGGTGGGGACGACCGGCCGTCACCGGCGGAGCGCCCGGTCTGGGCGCAGTGGTACCAGGGCCCGCCGGCAGGGCCCAACATGTGGGCGCGGTACGACGCGCGGGGCAGGGCCGCGTGGCTGGACCTCACCACTCGTGGCCGGCGGGTGCCCGCGCCGCGGCCGGATCGCTGCGGCGGTGAGTACCATCTCGACGGCCGGTTCGTGACGGACGTCCCCGGGCTGCACTGCGCGATGGCCGAGGCTCTGCTCGGGCCCGGGCGCTACTTCGGGCGGGAGTGGGACTCCTTCAAGGACTGCCTGAGCGGTGGATTCGGTGTGGTGCCGCCGTTCACCCTGACCTGGCACGATTTCGGGGTCGCGCGCCGCGCGTTGGCGGAGGTCATCGGGGATCCGGAAGACGGTCTCTCCTACGTCGAGGAGATCGTGCGGCTCCTCGAACAGCGTGGCGTCACGGTCGTGCTCCGCTGATTCGCGGACGCCCGGATGAATGGCCCCGGGTGGGGACGGCCTGGGCGGGACCTCGCTCGTGTCGATGGTGGGGCGGTGTCATCGCTCGCTTGTGCTCAACCATGCGGTGAGGGTGTCGTGCAGTTGCTCGACCTGGGCCCGGTCGAGGATGACGGTCGCCTGGCCGGGGCGGCGGTGCCGTGAGGTGTGCGGTCGGGCGGTTCGAGGGTGGTGGTTCGGCTTTCGGTGGCCGGTTGGCGCCGCGAAGGGCCGGGCCCTGCTGAGGGCCGTGGCCGACGGGACAGGGCGGGATGAGGGTTGCGGCACACTGATCACCTCGGCCGTCGTGTGCTTGCCGGGCGGCTGGGGTCGAGGGGTTGGGGGCGGGTGTGGAGATCGGCAGTCTGGTCGGCGGTCGGTACCGGATCGAGTCCGGCTGGGGGGCGGTCTGGTTCGCGCACGACACCGGGTCGGGGCAGCCGGTGGTGGTGAGGATACTGGCCCGGACGCCGGGGCCGGCCGCCCGGCTGCGGCACCCCGGGATCGTCACGGTGCTCGAGGTGGGTGAGCACGAGGGAAGGCCGTTCCTCGCCATGGAACGGCTCGACGGGCTCACACTGGACGACCACCTGCTGGACGGCGGGTTCCGCCCGGCCCAGGTCGCGGGCTTCGGGGCCCAGATCGCGCAGGCCCTGGTCGTCGCGCACCGGGCCGGGATGACGTACGGCGCGATCGATCCCGCCGACCTGATGCTCACCCCGAGTGGAGCCGTGAAGATCCTCGGCTTCGGCACGGCCGCCCCGGCGCACAGGTGCGACCTGGCCGCGCTCGGCGACACGATGGACCAACTGCTCGGACTCCCGGTACCGCCCGGCTCACTGGGCGAACTCGGCACGCTGATCGCACAACTGCGGGAGGCGCCCTGCGAGCAGGACCCGCAGCTGACCGAGGAGTTCGCCGCCCGGCTGCGCCGACTGGCGCAGGAGCTGACCGAAGCACGGCCGGTGGAGCCACTGGAGCCACTGGCGGAGCGGCCTCGGCGGCCGGTTGTGGCGCGGCCGTCGTGGATCCACCGGCGGCCGGGGCGGCGGGTGCAGATCGTACTGGTCGTAGTGATGTGCGCCGCGCTGAGCGCGGTGACGGCGTACGCGATCGCGGTGACCGTCTGACGGCGTGCGGACCCCGCCCCTTCGAGGCAAGCTCTGTACTTCCGCCGTTCCTGCCCGCCGGGCGAGAGCGGGGCGTGCCCGCTGCGGTGGACGTTCGGATCGGCGGCGGCCCGGTCGCGTGCTGACCCCTTGGCCCAAGGTCCGCGTCTCGGTCACGCGCCTCGTCGTTTCGCGACGTCATTTCTCGTGAACCTCTGCACCGGTCGGGATCGGTGGCTCACGCCCGAAGAGCCGACCGAACGCTGCTGCTTCATGTGAACGATGCCCGGGCAGTGTTCGCCGTCATCGCCGTCATAGCAGGCCTCACCCTTCCCTGGAACTCCGGCGTCGTCGAAGGCCACGTCAACCGGATCATTCTGAGGAATCAGCGATGTCAAGCCGTGTACTTCTGCATCACGTCGAGGTAGTGACGGTCTTGGCGATCAACGCCTTTGTCGGAGGTCTGGAGTTCGACGCCGAAGACGGACAGGTCGCCAGCGAGCTCATGCTGGAACGCCGTTTCGCCAAGGGCGTGTTCGCCACAGCCGAAGAGCAGGTCCGTACGGCCAGAAGGTGGACCAGAGCCACTCTCCGAGGGGGTCTCATGGACAGATCGGCTGTCAGTGTCTCGTGCTAGGCATGACCACATGGACGATGAGACGACGTTACTGCCCACCGCCGCCATCGACGCCGAGGCACTGTTCCAGCGTGGCTGCCGGATTCTGGAAGAGGACGGGATCGACGGCTGGGACGTGGCCCGCGCCCGGTTCGAGGAGGCCGCACGACACCCGGACCCGGTCATGCTCTGGCGCATCGCCGATGCCTGCCAGGAGGTACCGACCCAGGCCGCCTACTGGATGAGCCGAGCCGTCCTCGCCGAGAGCGAGCCCGGCGGCATCACGACGGACCGCGACCTCTTGCGCATCATCGGGGGTGAGAACGGCGGCGCGCTCACCCAGGACTTCTCGATCGCCGTCCGATCGGACGACCACGACCTCGCCCTCGCCGCGCTCACCGCCGCCGCCGAGAACCGGCTGTGGGCAGTCCTCGAAGACGGCCGCGAACTCCCACCCGAAGAGGCCGAGGAGATCATCGACGACACCGACCTCTACAGCCCCAACTACGTCGGCATCCACCCCGAGGTCCCGGAGGTCTGGCTGGACTGCAAAGGCATGATCTTCCCGCACATGGCCCGCACCGTGCTGCGCATCGTCGCCGACGAGTTGCGCAAGGCCGGGATCACCCGGGCCCATCTGTTCACCCCGGAGCCGTGAACCGCACCCGAACCCCGTGAACCGTGTCGGCCTGTGTGATCGCGCAATCGGACCGACACCGGGCCGAACCCGGGAAGCAGCACCACCGGCAGCCGATGGGCACGCCGGTCGGGTCTCGACGACCCCACCGGCCCGGGCAACGTCACCATGACCCGCGTGCAGTCCTGATCCGCCGCGAGGCCTTCGGCCAGGCGGCCGGCCCGGCCACTGCGGGCGCCGTGCCGCCGGCGTGCCACCGGTGCGGGGTGGGTCGTCGGGCCCGGCCCGGAAGCTCCCCGGGAGCCCGGCCCGGCCTCCGCCGTCATTGTTGCCCGGTGGCGAGTGGGTCGGTGGCCGGCTTTGCGTGGCCGCCTGCTGTGCCGTCGGTCGTGGTGGCTGCCGTTCTGTCGGTGGTGGTGCTGGTCGATGGGTGTGGGGTGGGTTTCGGGGTTGGTGGTGAGGTGGCGGGTCGGGTGGTGTCGGTGGGGATCGGGGGGTGGGTGGGGGCGGGGCCGAGGGTGGTGGTGCCGGGGGTGGGGTGGTGGGCGAGGCCGGTGCGGTAGACGTCGAGGGCGGCTTCGGTGCGGCCGGTGCGGCGGAGCAGGTCGCCGAGGAGTCGGCAGAGGTCTGCGAGGTCGCCTGTGGCTTCGGCCCGCTGCAGGAGGGTGAGGGCGGTGGTGTAGTGGTGTTCGGCGGTGTCGGTGTCGTCGTGGTGTTCGGCGATGAGGCCGAGGAGGCGGTGGGCGCCGGCGGCGTGGACGGCGCCGCGGTCGGGGCCGAGGCGGTGGAGGAGGTCGTGCAGGAGGGTGGCGGCCTGGTGGTGGTGGCCTTGGCGGCGTAGGACGTCGGCGAGTTCGACGTCGATCTGCTGGGTGAACAGCTCGGCCCGTCGGCGGGTGAGGATGGCGCGGGCGGTGCGCAGTTCGTGTTCGGCGTGGGTGAGGTCGCCGGTCTGGGCGTGGAGGTAGCCGCGCATCCAGTGGCATTTGGCGAGGTCGGATTCCAGGCGTAGCTGTTGGTAGAGCTCTTGTGCCTTGGCGAGGGAGGCGTCGGCGTCGGTGGTGCGGCCGTCGGCGATCAGGGTGCGGGCGACGTTGCGGTGCAGTGCCGCGATCAGGGCGGGGTCGGTGGCGCGGGGGGCGAGGGCGAGGGCGAGTTCGGCGGCGTGGGCGGCGCGCAGGTGGGCGCCCATGTCCATGTAGGGGCCGATGGCGGCGCTGTAGAGCAGGAGCAGCGCGTCGGGGTCGTGCAGGCCGCTGGTGTTGAGCTGGTCGATGGCGTTTTCCAGCAGGTAGCAGGCGTAGCGGAGTTCGCCGGCGAGCAGGTGGGTGACGGCGCGGCCGCGGACGGCGGCGGCGCGCCTGGGCAGTGGCTGGTCGGCGAGCAGGCGTTCGGCGTGTTCGAAGTGTTCGCGGGCCTGGTCGAGGTGTCCGCCCTCCAGTGCGCACTCGCCCAGTCCCAGGACGGCGGCGGACCGCAGGGCGGGTATGTCGTGGTTCTCGGCGCGTTCGAGGACGGCGGTGAAGCGGCGGGTGGCGTCCGGGTGGTCGCCGTCGGCGAGGGCGCCGTGGGCGTCGGTGAGGGCGAGTTTGAGTTCGGCCTCCAGGTGGGCGGGGCGGCCGGTGGCGAGTTCGTCGACGGTGACGTCCAGGCGCTGGGCGAGGTGGCGCAGCGCGGTCTGGGAGGGCTGGAGGCGGCCGGCTTCCACGGTGGAGACGTACGCGGCGGTGTAGGCGGGTTCGGCGAGCTGGCGTTGGGTCAGGGCCCGCTGGCGGCGCAGGCGTCGGACGCGGGCTCCGATGGCCTCGGGTTCGTCGTGCGCGGACGCGGGGGTGGTTGCTTCGGTCGGATGAACGTTGTCGGGCACGTCGGCACCCACCCATTGTCGTGGACACGGTAGTGCCCTAGATTAACCGGCAGATTCAAGTCTGATTAATCGTCAACTTACATCACCCGGTCGTGCCCGTCACCGGCTCGTGCCCGTCAGCCGCCCGGTACCGGCCGGCCCCGTACCCGTACCCGCGCCCGCCCGTCCGTACCTGTCGCCCGGCCCGTGTCCGTCGCCATCGGTCGCGGACCCCGCGCCCGTCGGCCGCCCGTATCCGTTGTCATCCGTACCCGTCGTCACCCGGCACCGGCTCGTGCCTGTCACCTCGTCGTCCGTCACCGGCCCTTCCTGGAGGTCTCCCGTGCGTCATGGCCGTTCCACCACCGCCGCCCTTGCGGCTCTCGTGCTCGCCGCGCTGAGCATGGGCGTTGCCCCGCCGGCCACTGCCGCCGGCGACCCAGCCACCGCCGCCACGTCGAGCCCCGCCACCGGCGGCACCGTGGCCCCCGCCTCGCACGGTGTGGAGGTGTTCGCGGAGGACGGCGCCATCTCCCGTACCCGGGTCCCGGCGGCTTCCCCGTACGCCGCCGCCCGGCCTGTCGCTCCCGTTCCGGGTGATGGCGAGGTGAGCGCGCTGGTGCGCAGCGGGGAGAGCGGGGACAAGCTCGACGTCGTCGTGATCGGTGACGGCTACACCGCCGCCGAGCAGGACCGGTTCCTCACGGACGCGGCCACCAAGTGGCAGGAGATCACCGCTGTCGAGCCGTACGCCACCTACCGGGCGTTGTTCAACGTGTGGGCGGTGAAGGCGGTGTCCGCGGAGTCCGGTGTGACGGGTGATCCGGACCGTGCGACCGTCCGCCGGACCGCCCTCGGCTCCTACTTCTGGTGCGAGGACATCGAACGGCTGCTGTGTGTCGACACCGACGCGGTCGAGCGCTACGCCGCGAAGGCCCCGCGTGCCGATCTCGTCATCGTCGTCGCCAACAGCGCCAAGTACGGCGGCGCCGGCTACAACGACGTCGTCTCCTCCCTCGGCTACTCCGGCATCGCCACCGTCTCCGGCGCCAACCCCCGCTCCGGCCAGGTCGCCGTCCACGAGACCGGCCACTCCCTGGGCAAGCTCGCCGACGAGTACTTCTACGACGGCCAGGGCCCCTACGAGGGGGAGGAACCCGCCGAGGCCAACATCAGCGAACTGAACGCCGACCAGCTGCGCCGCACCCGCACCAAGTGGTACCGGTGGCTCGGGCGCACCTCACCGGACGGCGGCACGGTCGGCGCGTACGAGGGCGGCGGCTACCACCCGACCGGCCTGTACCGGCCCACCGACAACTCGATCATGCGGTCGCTGGGCCGCGAGTTCAACCTCCCCGGCCGCGAGGCCATGATCGCCGGCTTCTACCGCTACGCCACCGCCCTCACCAGCCCCACCCCCACCACCACCCTCCTCACGTCCGCCGACCGCCTCACCGTCGAGCTGCCCGCGCCCGGCACCCGCCTGTGCTGGTACCTCGACGGACGTGAACTGACCGCCCTGCGCGACCGCACCACCCTCGACCTCGCCTCCCTCCACCTGCCCGGCCCCAAGCGCGTACGCCACCACCTCACCGCCGTCGCCACCGACCCCACCACCGCCGTCATCGACCCCCAGCTGCGCGCGACGCTGACCGACGTCCTGTCCTGGCAGGTGACCCGCTGACACCTGTGTGACCTTG
Organism: Kitasatospora sp. NPDC004240; assembly: GCF_053603215.1. Lineage (NCBI taxonomy): Bacteria > Bacillati > Actinomycetota > Actinomycetes > Kitasatosporales > Streptomycetaceae > Kitasatospora > Kitasatospora sp. NPDC004240. The sequence goes on from NZ_JBSGFD010000145.1 coordinate 14,252, forward strand.
GTGAGTGTGAGGAGGCGGTGGCGTTGTATGAGCGTCGTGTTGTGATGGGTGGTTGGGTGGAGGAGGTGTATTGCGCGTTGTTGCAGTGTGGTGTGCTGCGGGCTGAGGGGGGTGATTGGCCGGGCGCGATGGATGCTCTGGTCCGTGCTTGGGAGGTGCGGCCCGCCCGTATGGAGGCCTGCTACGAGCTCTCCTCGCGGCTGCGTGGCATGGGTCGTTACCGGGCCGCGCATGCCTTCGCCCGCGTCGGCCTGGAGGTGCCGGTGCCGGAGGACCTGCTGTTCACCCGGCGCTGGGTCTACCGCTGGGGCATGCTCTTCGAGTACTCGATCACCTCCTACTGGGTGGGCGACCCGCGGGCCTCGCTCGCCGCGTGCGAGCGCCTTCTCACCCTGCCCGACCTGCCCGAGGTCTACCGCCGTCAGACCCTCGCCAACCGCGAGTTCGCCCTGCGCGCCACCGCCACCCCCGCCCCCGTCTGACCGGCCGCGCCCGTACCCGTCCCGCCCGGCCACCCGTCCACCTCGCCCCGTCCCGCTGCGCCGCGCCCTGCCCTGCCCCGCCGTGCCCGTACGAGGGCCCGCAGTGCCGTGCCGTGCCCGTACCCGTCCCGTCGTGCCGTGCCGTGCCGTGCCCGTACCCGTCCCGCCGTGCCGTGCTCGCACGGGGGCCCGCCGTGCCGTGCCGTGCTCGTACGGGGGCCCGCTGCGCCCGCGCCCGCCTGACCGGCCACGTGCGCACCCGCACCCGCCCGGCGCCGGCCGCACCCGCCGCGCCCGTATACGAGGGCCTGCCGCGCCGCGCCCTGTCGCGCCGCGCCCGTATGGGGCTGGCCTGTTCTGCTTGTGGCGCATCTGCGGTGGGCAGAGGAATCGCCTCCGGCGCTCTCGCCTGGTCGACAGTGGGGTCGATGGCAACCTTGCCCGAGACTCGATGAGGAGAGCGGATGAGCCTTTTCAGCATGTCCTGGCCGCGAGCGCAGGAGGGCGGTATCCCGTCCGGTGGTTTCGATGACCATCTCGCGGCGCAGTTGCTCGGTCGGCGGATCGTGTTGTTGGGTACGCAGGTGGATGATGTGTCGGCGAACCGGGTGTGTGCGCAGTTGTTGTTGTTGTCGGCGGAGGATCCGCGTACGGATATCGGTCTGTATATCAACAGTCCCGGTGGGTCGGTCACCGCGGGTCTGGCGATCTACGACACCATGCGGCTCATTCCGAATGACGTGTCGACGTTGGCGATGGGATTTGCCGCCAGTATGGGTCAGTTCCTGCTCACGGTCGGCGCGTCGGGTAAGCGGTTCGCGTTGCCGAATGCGCGGATCATGATGCATCAGCCTTCGGCGGGTATCGGAGGTACCGCCTCGGACATTGAGATCCAGGCTGCGAATCTGCTGTTCACCAAGCAGGCCATCGAGCGGATCACCGCCGAGCACACCGGGCAGAGTGAGGAGACGATCGCGCGCGACGGCGACCGGGACCGCTGGTTCACGGCCGAGCAGGCCAGGCAGTACGGGATCGTGGACCGGGTGGTGGAGTCGGTCGCCGACATCCGTCCGGCTGCCTCCCGCCGACGGATGGGGTTGTGACGTGGGTGCGTACACGGTTCCCTATGTCATCGAGCGCACCGCGCACGGCGAGCGCTCCTACGACGTGTTCAGCCGGTTGTTGAACGAGCGGATCGTCTTCCTCGGCACCGAGATCGACGACACGCTTGCCAACGTCGTCATCGCGCAGCTGCTGCATCTGGAGTCGCAGAGCCCGGAACGTGAGATCTCCCTCTATCTCAACTCGCCGGGCGGATCGTTCACCGCGCTCATGGCGATCTACGACACGATGACCTTCATCCAGTCGCCGATCTCCACGTTCTGTGTCGGTCAGGCGGCCTCGACGGCGGCGGTGCTGCTGGCCGGGGGCGATGCCGGGCGGCGGTTCGTGCTCCGGCACGCCCGGGTGCTGCTCGGCCAGCCCGCCAGCGGCGGCCGCCAGGGCACCGTCTCCGACCTCAGCCTCGCGGCCAAGGAGATGGTCCGTATCCGCTCCCAGGTGGAGGAGGTCCTCGCCCGGCACACGGGCCACGAGGTGGCCGCGCTGCGTGCGGACATGGACCGGGACAGGGTGCTCACCGCCGAGGAGGCCGTCGCCTACGGGATCGCCGACGAGGTCCTCGGCCGGCGTCTGGCGTTCGCCTGAGCCCCGAACCCCGCCGAACCCTGCCGGGGCGTGGCCGAGGACCGGTACGAAGGTCTTCGGCCACGGCCCGCGCGGATCGGTCAGGCGGCGAGGCAGAGCCCGCCGGAGCGCGCCGAGGGCGCGGTGCGGCTGCGCTCCACCCGGCTGCGGGCGGTGTGGCGGGCCAGGTCGTTCTGGGCGAGGGAGAGTAGGTCGCCCAGGCTCAGGCCGAGGGCCCGGGCGGCGGCGGCGAGGACCTCGGAGGAGGCCTCCTTGCGTCCGCGTTCCAGTTCCGACAGGTACGGCATCGAGATCCGGGCCGTCTGGGCGACGTCCTTCAACGTGCGTTCCTGGGCGAGCCGTTCGCGCCGCAGCACCTCGCCGACGAGGTCGCGCCACAGCGGTTCCCTGGGCGCGGGTGCCTGCGGCGCCCCGGTCGCCCGCTGCGGGGCACGGGCCGGACCACCGGAGGCGGGCGCGGGCGGGGCGGCCTTCGGGCGCAGGGGGATGACGCGGGCTTCGTTCGACGTATGAGTGCTCACCCCTTCAGCCTAGGCATCCGCGGCGCCGGGGGAAGGCGGCGGCGTTCTGCCCTGGGTGAAGCCCGCGCCTCGGGCGACGCCGGCGGGAGCCCGTCACCGGGGGCCCGCCCCCGGAGGGCCGGCCCCCGGACGGTCCGTCACCGCACCCCGCGGCTACCGCTCGCGCACGGGTAGCCCGTCGGGGCCGCGGACCTCGATGCGCAGGCCGAACGCGTCGCGCAGCGCCGCCGCCTGCCCCGGGGTGGCCAGGAGGTAGTAGTCGTCGGCGCACGCGTCGTCGCTGGGCACGCGGTGGAAGACCCGCGGGTCCTCGCCGTCCGGGACGAGGTCGGCGATGCCCTCCTCGACGGCGCCCATGTCGAGGTGGTCGTCGCATTCCTGCTCGATCCGTCAGGACTTCGGCGCGCCGTTGACCGTGAAGCCGAGATCCCGCGTCGAGCCGATCTCGCCGACCAGTTCCACGGCGGTGACGGTGAGCGCGCCGCCGATCATCCGCTGCGCGTCCTTTAGGATGCCGGCGTGGGCGTCCTGCGCGACGTCGGCGTCCTCGCCGTGCACCTGCAGCGCCACGGCGCACAGCTCCAGCACCCCGGTCAGCTCCTCGGTGCGCCGCTGCGGTTCGGGCTCGCCCCGGTCGGCGGTGGACGCGAGCGCCTCGTCCGCCTTCTGCCGGCTGATCATGCCGAGCTCGTGCAGTGCGACGGCCAGCCGCTGGTAGGTGTTCAACCCCGTGCCCGTGCCCGCGTTCATCCCCGCGCCCGTGCCCGCGTTCATCCCCGTGCCCGTGCCCGCGTTCATCCCCGTGCCCGTGCCCGCGTTCATCCCCGTGCCCGTGCCCGCGTTCATCCCCGTGCCCGTGCCCGCGTTCATCCCCGA
>NZ_JBSGFD010000145.1:17935-23097 GCF_053603215.1 Kitasatospora sp. NPDC004240
GTGCCCGTGCCCGCGTTCATGTCCGTTTTCTCCCGGATCCCCGTGTTCTCCCTCATGCGCGGGATTCTGACATGCCGTCACGACAGTGCGGCCGGGGCCGGGGGAGCCCTGCCCTGATCGCGGTGGCCCGCGGCACGCCGTCGAGCGTCCGCGCGGCGGCCCCGGCCGGGTGCGGCGGGCCGGGCCGGCTGCGGCTGTCGATGGTGCGGGGGCCGCCCCCGTTGTCGGTGCGGTGTGCGGGGGTGCCGCCCCGTGGGCGGGGGCAGGCGCGGAGCGGTACCGGTGGGCCGGGTGATCGCCCGGGTCGGGGAGGGCGGCCGGCCCACGGCGCACGCGCCGGACATCACCGACCCGGTGCCGCTCGCGCCCGAGGCGATCGGGCGCCTGCGCGTGGCCGGCGGCGGCCCGCTGCCCCCGGGCCTGCGCCGCCGGCCCGCCTTCGACGGCTCCAAACTGAGCCGCGTCGGCCGGTACGACGATGCGCGGGCGCCCGTCCTGGGGGCCGCGCGCTCGGCGGGAGGGCCGCTCGGGTGTACGGTGCCGACGGCGCGACGGCCGTGTGCGCCGATTTCGAGGACCTGCCGCCCTTCGTGTGCCTGCCGCCGGTCGGCGGCTGCGATGCGCGCCGCCCGCTCCACTGGGCCGGCCCGACTGCACCGGCGAGTACCCGGTGCTCGTCACCGACATCGACGACCTGCCGTACGCCGCCGTGAGGTACCCCGGCCTCGACGTCCACCTCGCCGACCTCGCCGACGTGATCGATTTCGACCTCGACCTCGACACCTGCACGGGCCTGATGGGCCACCCCGAGTACGGCCCCCGGATGCGCGAACACGCGCGGAGCACCGAATCCGGCCCCGCCGGCCTGGAGTTCCACGACCTCGACCGGGGCGGGGAGGCCTGAGCCCCGCGGCCGGGCCCGATCCGCGTCCCGCGGTCGGCGCAGGGGCCGTGAGCTGCTAGTATTCTTCTCGTCGCGAGGGAGACGATCCCTCGTCAGGCGTCAGCGGTGCTACCAGAGCACACCCTACTTTCAGTAGGGAGAGTCCGTGCGATCCGGGCCTGGCGCTCCACCGTCGGACGGGGTCCGGCACCTGCCCAGGTGCCGGACCCCGTCCGCGTTCGGCGAACCGCCCCGTCCGCGTCCGCGACGGGTTGGCGCAGCGAAATCCCCGCCCGGCTGGCCGCAGGGCGCGGTCGGCCTCGGACACAGGCCCCCGGCTGGCGTGGCCGACCCGGAATCCCGGTGATGTCCACCCCGAGGCCTCACCACCGAGGGCGCCCGCCTCCACGACGTCGTGACCCTCGACGACCACCTGCCGGCCCTGATCGGAGAACCGGGCGGCCGCGGCCTTGGGCGGTGTCCCTGGGTGAGGTGGCTCCGTCGTGTCGGGGTTATGGGCGGGTCTCCTCGGAGGTGACGGCTTTGAGTGTCATCGGCCGGCCTTTCAGGGTTCTTGGGCGGGGCCGGCCGCCGGGGGGTGCCCCTATGCCTTTGGTCAAGGTGGTCGGTGGGTGTTTCGAGGTGCGTGGGACGATGTGCTTGTGCATGCCGATGATCAGATTGACGAGGGCGTTCCTGCTGAGCTCGTGGTGTTTCTCAGGGGCGCTGTCGATGACCGCCCGGTGAGAATCGTTCCTTCCCTCTGTGGAGGTTGCGGCGGCCAGGAGTTCTTCGTGCTGGTGAACGACTGTGGAGCGGAGCGGGAGTGCTCTGGCTGCGGCAGCCGTGCGTTCATCGCGGATAGCGAGGATTACTGGGAGGAGGACTCCTGGGAGACCGAGAGGTCCGGCCCGGCCTACTGTCCGTGCGGAAGGGACAAGTTCGAGGCCGCGGTCGCCTTCTCCCTCGGCGAGGACGGATCGGTCCGTTGGGTGACCGTCGGCCTTCGGTGCATCGCGGATGGACTCTGCGGTGTCCCTATCGACTGGGAGATCGACTACGGTCCCACGGATCACCTCCTGACCATGGTCTAGGTCTGCGGAGCGAGGGCCCGAACAGGCTGGGGTTCGTAGAAGGTTCCGTCGCGGAGCATGGCGAAGAGGACGTCGCCCGGCGTCGGGCGAGGCAGAGCGGAGCCTGAGTGTGGTGCTTCCCTTGGGCGATCTCCTTGTCGTAGTGGGCCCGGGATGCCGGGTCGCCCAAGGCGGCGGACGCAGAGAGGAAGAAAGCCCTCTTGAGCTGCTTGTTTCCTCGTCGGGAAGGCTGTTCGCCGCGGATCGAAGAGCCTGGGCTGCGGGTCGCGGGGGCGAGGCCAGGGTAGGCGGCGAGGTGGCCGGCGGTCGGGAAGGTGCCCCTATGTGTTTGGTCAAGCGGTTCGAGGCTGTGCCTCAGCTCTCGGTGGATGGCTCGGGTCCGGTGTAGGCGTAGATCCAACCGGCCCGGGTGTTGGTGGAGTGGACCGCTTCGTAGGCATGCCGGGTCGGTCCGGCTGGACCGCCGGATGCGCGTATGAGGGCGGGTGGCGTCCCGTCCGGACCGAGAAGGACGATCTTGGTGCGGCCGTCGAACGGGCCGCCGACGAGCTTGATGCCGACGGTGTTGTTGACCACCTCGCCGGCGAGCCAGCGGTCGACGGTCCTCATGTGCTCGGAGTTCTCGGCGTCCATGGGCAGAGCGGATCACGGCTGATGCCGGTGGACAAGAGGCAGGCTCAGGTCGTGGCCGCGGGCCGGGATTCGTAGAGGGTGCCGTCGCGGAGCATGGCGAACAGGACATCGACCCGGCGTCTGGCCAGGCAGAGGAGGGCTTGGGTGTGCCGTTTGCCCTGGCCGATCTTCTTGTCGTAGTAGGCGCGGGAGGTCGGGTCGCCGAGGGAGGCGAACGCAGCCAGGAAGAACGCCCGTTTCAGCTGCTTGTTGCCGCGGCGGGAAGGTTGCTCGCCGCGTATGGAGGAGCCGGAACTGCGGGTCGCCGGGGCGAGGCCGGCGTAGGAGGCGAGGTGGGCGGCGGTCGGGAACGCACTCGCGTCGCCGACATCGATCAGGACCCGGGCACCGGTCCGCGTTCCGACGCTGGGCATGGAGGTCAGGATCTTCGACAGCGGGTGCTCTTCCAGCAGTTCCTGGATCCGCTTCTCCAGGAGTTTGCGCTGGTCGAGGACGGCCCGCAGTGAGCCGGCCAGGCTTGGCACGATCAGCGTGGCTGCCTCGGTGCCCGGGACGATCACGGTCTGTTCGTCGAGCGCGGTGAGGATGTCCTCGACGAGACGCTCGAACATCCGCGGGGCCAAGGGCCGGGCAGCGGTCTGCAGGCGGCGGCGTCCGGCCTTGCGCAGGGCGGCCGGTGAGCCGAACCGCTCCAGCAGTGCCAGGACCGCCGGGTGGTCGATCCGCGGTCCCAGCACGCGTTCCAGGTGCGGGTGGATCTGGGTCAGCAAGCCACGCAGGCGGTTGGCGACGCGGGTCGCCTCGCCGGCCAGGTCATCGTCGAATCCGACGATCATCTCCAGTTCGGCAATGGTCTCGTCGGTGAGCTCGATGCCCCGCAGGGTGTGCGGCATGGTGTGGGCGGCGTCCGCGATGACGAAGGCGTCGCGAGCATCGGTCTTGGCCTCGCCAGGGTAGAGGTCGGCAATGCGGCGCATCGTCAGGCCGGGCAGGTAGGCGACGCGGCAGCCGGCGTCCCGGGCGACCGCGAGGGGCAGAGCGCCGATGGAGGCCGGCTGGTCGACGACAAGCAGCACGGTGCCGTGCTTCGCGGTGAGCTTGTCCAGCACGGCACGCATCTTGGGCTCGCTGTTCGGCAGCCGCTTGTCGAAGACCCGCTTGCCTGCGCGGGTCACGGCGGTTCCGTGGTGCTCGCCCTTGCCGACGTCCAGGCCGAGGAAGACGTCCACATCGCCGGTGTCGATCACGCTGATTCCCTACGAGGTCGTACCGTCCCGGCCTCGTTGGCGTGGCACCAGTCGCCGGCATCCACGTTACGAAGAGCCCCCCAGCGAGCTGGTGGTCCTGCCCCTATCAGCGGTCTACCGATGCCTCCGGCCCGGTGACACCACCCCCCCGGATCATGCGAACTACAGGGGGCAACAGTCATGCCGGACCGGAGGCCGGGAGCCCCATTGCGGGGCCCCATTAGGTGACGGGGGAAGGGGGGGCGTGGTCAGTCGATGACCGCGGTGGCTTCGATCTCGACCAGGTGTTCGGGGATGTCGAGTGCCGCGACGCCCAGCAGGGTGGCGGGGGGTGTCGGTGTGACGCCCAGTTGTGTGGCGGCCCGGTTGATCCCTTCCATGAGCAGGGGCATCTTGTCGGGGGTCCAGTCGACGACGTGGACGGTCAGTTTCGCCACGTCGTCCAGGTGGGCGCCGACCTCGGCCAGGGCGGTGGCGATGTTGAGGTAGCACCGTTCGACCTGGGCGGCGAGGTCGCCCTCGCCGACGGTGACGCCGTCGGCGTCCCAGGCGACCTGGCCCGCGACGAAGACCAGCTTCGAGCCGGTCGCGATCGACACCTGCCGGTAGGCGTCGATCTTGGGTAGTCCGTCGGGGTTCACCAGGGTGATGGGCATGCGGCTTCTTCCTTGTCATGAGGGCGCCTGACGGCGCGTCTGCTCTCTTGTGGTTACTCGGGAACCGTAGGAGAGTGGCGGCTGAGGTGGAAGAACGCACTTTTCGGTGACGGGGGAACCTGATGGGAACCGCACAGCTCAGTGGCTCGGCCGACGACGCGGACGTGAGGCGCGCCGACTCCCTGGCCCGGGAGATCTTCTCGGACGTCGCCAACAAGTGGGCCCTGCTGATCATCGAAGCGCTGGGCGGGCGCACCCTGCGCTTCAGTGAACTGCGCGACGAGATCGAGGGCATCAGCCACAAGATGCTCACCCAGAACCTGCGCATGCTGGAGCGCAACGGCCTGGTCGAACGGACGGTGCACCCGGTGGTGCCGCCGCGGGTCGAGTACACCCTCACCGACCCGGGCCAGGCCCTGCGGGTGACGATCGAGGGGCTGTGCGACTGGACGCACCGCTACCTCTCTCACATCGACGCCTCCCGCAACCGCTTCGACGCCTGACGGGTCGAGCGCGCCCCGGCCCGCCCCAGGCTTCGCGACCGTGCCGGCCCGCGTGCCGCACGACAGCCCTGCGTGTCCGGACGGGGATGGCCCCGGCCCGCCCCAGGCCCCGGCCCGCGCCGGCCCGCCCCGGGCGCCGGCCCGGG
>NZ_JBSGFD010000146.1:0-22952 GCF_053603215.1 Kitasatospora sp. NPDC004240
CGCGGCGGCGTCGCCGACCCAGGCGGCCCCGGCGCCGCCCTCGGCGCCGGCCGGGCTGAACGCGGTCAGGCTGGTGGAGCCGGTCAGGCCCTGGAGCGGCTGCGGGCAGACCGCGGCGGTCCGCTCGACCTGCGCGGTGGCGGCCCCGCCGGCGCCGTCGGAACCGGAGGGGGCGGCCGGGGAGCGCAGCTCGGCGATGCCGAACACCACCGCGAGGACGGCGGCGGCGGCCAGCAGCGACTGGGTGGTCTTCGTACCGCCGCTGCCGGTGCCGGTGCCGGGACCGTCGCCCGACGGCGCGGGCTTCTTGAAGGCGGGCTTCTTCATCGCGGGTCAGCTCCCCGATCCGTGGTGGTGCGGGTACCGGCCGGGTCCGCCCGGCTCCTCGGGCCCGTAGTAGGGCTCGGACTGCGGCTGCCCCGGCACCCAGGGCTGCTGCTCGGGGTACTGCTCGTAGCCGTACTGCCCGTCCTGTGCGAACTGCCCGTCCTGCTGGTACTGCCCGTCCTGCGGGTACTGCTCGTAGCCGCCCTGCTGGGGGTAGGACTGCTCCTGGTAGCCGTCCCCGCCCTGGCCCCCGTAGCCCTGGCCGCCGTAGGGCGCGCCGACGGGCTGCTGGGCCGCGTACGGGTCGTAGCTGTACGGGTCGGCCTGCTGGTAGCCCTGGTAGGGGTCGGTGTACGGCTCGGCGTCCTGCGCGGCGGCGGCCGCGCGGACCGCCCCGACCGGCGGCTCGCCGGTGGGCTGGGCCGGGACGGCGCCCGCGTAGACGCCGCCCTCCTCGCCCTCGCCCTCGCCGCGCTCGGCCATCCGGCGGGCCCGGCGGCTGCCCGGGGCGGGCGCCTGGGCCTGGGCCGCGGCGGCGAGCGCGGCGGCGGCGACCACGTCCTCGGGCAGGTCGTCGTCCTTGTGGCTGCGGCGGCCCGGCAGGGCCAGCACCAGGACGGTCAGGGCGAGCAGGGCCTGCGCCCAGATCCAGCCGGTGTGCGTCAGGCTGCCCTCGCGGGTGACGCTCAGGCTGCCGCCGTTCGCGGGCAGCTTGAAGCCCTGCGCCCAGCCGTCCACGGTGACCGGCTCCAGCGCGGTGCCGTCCAGGGTGGCCTTCCACTCCGGGGCGGCGGACTCGGCGAGGCGCAGCACCCGGCCCTCGGGGCCGGCGGGGACGGTGGTGTCGAGGTCACGCGCCCCGGAGGGCACCGCGACCGGGCGGGCGCCCGGGGCGGTGATCACGGCGCGGGTGGCGGGGACGCCGGAGACCTGCCAGAGCGCGGCCCCGCCGTCCTGGTTGGCCTTGGCCAGGCCCGGGGTGGCGTCGAGCACCTCGCGGACCTTGCCGGCCAGCGGCTGGTCGACCAGCACGTACGCGATGCCGTAGCCGGCGAGCGCGCCGGCCTGGTCGGCGCCGGAGCCGGCGAGCAGGCTGCCGACCATCCGGTCGAGGCCCTCGCGGGTCCCGGTGGCGGCGTCGACGGTGGACTCGGCCTGGCCGAGGGTCAGACCGGCGCCGCGGACCACGGTGTAGCGGACCGCGGAGCCGTCCGCCCGGCCGGTGAGCACCAGGGTGCGGGAGCGGTCGGTGGTGCCGGCCTCCTCCGCGATGAACGCGGGCACCTGGGCGGCGACGGCCCGGTGCAGCGGGCGGTCGACGCCGGTGACGGCCCACCAGACGCCGGTGCCCAGCGGGGCGAGCACGGCGGCGGCCAGCACCAGGGCGGCGACCGGCTGGCGCCAGCCGAAGGCGATGCCGGCCACGCGGTCGCCGGCGCCGTCGGCGCCGATCGCGGCGGCGGCGAGCAGGGCGATGCCGGCCAGCAGGGTGGCCGGGCCGGCCCAGGCGGGCACGGCCGGGCCGCCGGAGGCGGGGGTGACGGTGGTTCCGGCCACCGCGACGGCGAAGAGCATGCCGGCGCCGGCGGCGCCCCAGGCGGTGAGCACCGCGCGGCGGCGGTCGGCGCGCAGCAGGGCGGCGAGCGCGGCGAGCACCACGCCGGCGGAGAGCCAGACCGGCGGGACGCCGGCCCCACCGGGGTTGACCAGCACCAGGCCGAGCGCGCCGGCGCCGTCCCCGTGCAGGCCGGGCAGGCCGGCCTCCAGCAGCAGCCGCGAGGGGTGCGAGAGCACCTCCAGCGACCAGGGGGCGAGCACCAGGACGGGCACCGCGAGGATGACCACGACGCGCAGGCCGAGCAGGCGCAGCGCGTCCACGCCGGAGCCGAAGGCCCCGCCGCGCAGCACCGCGGTGACCAGCGTCGCCAGGCAGAGCGGTACGGCCAGGGCCCAGGCCAGCGGCACGAAGGCGGTGGCCAGGGTGAGCAGCAGGACGGTCATCCAGGCGGAGCGCCAGCCGGGCCGGGCGCCCTTGGCGGCGCTCTCGTCGCGGATGCCGAGGCCGGCGGTGATCGCCGCGGCGCGGGCCAGCGGCGGCAGCAGCACGGCGAGGACGGCGGTGCCGATCCGGCCCTGGGCGAGCGCGCCGGTGGCGGCGGGCAGCAGCGCGTACGTGGCGCTGGCCCAGGCGCGGACCAGCTTGGAGTCCAGCAGCGGGCGGGAGACCAGGTAGGCGCTGACCGCGGCGAGCGGCACGGAGAGGACGACCAGCAGGGTGACCGCGAGGTCGGCGTGGTCGAACAGCAGCCAGGACAGCACCGCCAGCACGCCGAGGTAGGGCGGGGCGGTGGCGGTGGAGCCGGTGTCGACGGGGTGCCAGGAGGCGGCGTACATGTCCCACAGGCCGCGGGCGCCGTCGGCGGCGGGCAGCAGCGCGCCGCCGAACAGGGCGCCGCCGCCGAACAGTCCGCGGCAGGCGGCCAGCGCGAACACCAGCAGGGCGGCGAACAGGACCGGGGCGGGGCGCCGGGCCAGCTTCTTGATCAGCGTGAACTGCTCGACGACGAGGTCCTCGCCGTCCTCGTCGCCGCCGGCCTCGACCGAGCCGTGCCGTCCGGCGCCGGAGTCGTCCCCGCCGCCGATGCCGAGCGAGCCGATGGCCCCCTCGACGGCGAGCCGGGTGGTGGCGCCGGGCGCGGGGAACAGCGTGCGGTCGTCGAGCGCGTCGGCCGCCCTGGTCCGGGCGCGGCGTTTGCGGGCGGCCAGCAGCCGGGGGAAGCGGACGAGTTCGTGGCCGAGGCCGGCGATCTCGTCGAAGGCCTGCTTGGGGTCCTTGCCCAGAAGGTTGGTGACGACCCGCAGCAGGGTGCCGAGCACCAGCCGCAGCAGGACGTAGGGGAACAGCGCGCCCCTGCTGTTGGCGAGCAGGGTGTAGACGGCGCCGGCCTTGTCCACCCGGTGCGGGTGGGAGGGGCCGCAGTCGATGGCGCGGCGCTCGCGGCTGGCGGCCTCGGCGTGCCGCAGCACGGCGTCGGGGGCGATCACCACGCGGTGGCCGGCGGCGTTGACCCGCCAGCAGAAGTCGGTGTCGTCGCGCATCAGCGGCAGCGCCCGGTCGAAGCCGCCGAGCTCCTCGAAGACGTCGCGGCGCACCAGCATGCCGGCGGTGGAGACGGCGAGCACCGGGCGGACCTGGTCGTGCTGGCCCTGGTCCTGCTCGCGGCGGTCGAGGCCGGTCCAACGGCGTCCGGAGCGGGCGATGCTGACGCCGACTTCGAGCAGCTGGCGGCGGTCGTACCAGCTGCGCAGCTTGGGGCCGACGACGGCGGCGCTGGGGGTGGAGTCGGCGACCTGGAGGAGGCGGCGCAGGGCGTCGGTCTGCGGTTCGCAGTCGTCGTGCAGCAGCCAGAGCCATTCGACCGGGTGGGTCTCCCGGGAGCCGCCGCGGCCGAGGTCGTCCTCCTCGCCGAGCGGGTCGCCGAAGTCGTCCCAGCCGCCGGTGACCGGGTCGTAGCCGGAGGGGTCGAGCCGGTACGGGAGGTCCTCCGGGCGCAGCGGCGGGCTGTTGAAGACGGCCTCGCCGACGGCGGTGCCGAAGCCGGCCCGGCGGCCGAGGACGATCGGACCGCTCTCGGGCAGCCAGTCGGCGAGGGTGTCGGCGAGCAGCCGCGGGGAGTCGTCGGTGGAGCCGGTGTCGACGGCGAGCACCCGCTGGACCTGGCGGTCCTGGCCGAGCAGGCCGGCGAGGGCCTGCGGCAGCCAGCGGGCGCCGTCGTGCGAGACGATCACCGCGGTGACCAGGTGACGCGGGTAGGCGGGCGGCCTGGTGGCGGAATAGCCGCTCTGGTGGCTGTAGACGGTCATCGAGTGCGCGGGCCCCAGTTCTCGGTGGACACAGCCGGTGAACGGCAACCGGATGGCGCACCACACTAACGGCTCCCGGTGGCGCGATCGTCCGCGGTGTCCTTCCGCGGGGCACGTGAGCGGGGTCGCGGGGCCCCTGCCGGCGGGGCTGCGGGGTCCTTCCCGGCGGGGGCGCGGGGCCCGTCCCGACGGGGTCGCGGGCCCGGTGGTCGGGCCCGTCCGGGAACACGAAAGCGCCCCACCGTCCTGGTGAGGCGCCGTTACCGCTGGGTCGTCGTTGTCGTCGTGGATGCCCCGGTCATCGCCGCGGGGGCGGGGACCAGGGGGCCGGTCGGGGTCAGACCGCGCTCTTCTTGAGCCGGCGGCGCTCGCGCTCGGAGAGGCCGCCCCAGATGCCGAACCGCTCGTCGTTGGCCAGGGCGTACTCCAGGCACTCGGAGCGGACCTCACAGGCGAGGCAGACCTTCTTGGCCTCGCGGGTGGAGCCGCCCTTCTCGGGGAAGAAGGACTCGGGGTCGGTCTGGGCGCACAGCGCGCGCTCCTGCCAGCCGAGTTCCTCTTCGTCCTCCTCGATGCCGTCACCGATCAACAGCTCAAAGAGCTCGCTCATTGTGGCGCGCCTCCTCTGCCCCTCTTGGCGTCCCCGTGGTTGCCGTTGCCCGGTGTGGCCGACGACACGAGAGAAATTACAGTTGCGTCACTCTGGCTCAGTCAAGCCGAGCTCTGGTATTGGGGTCAGGATTCACTCCCCGGCACCAAACTGTTACGAATAGTGTACATATCCGGACACATCGGACTTATAGCCCGGACCTCCCGGATGCCGCGGAACCATCCGCAACCGCCCTCGGACTGACCCGCAGTCACCGTGACAGGTCGGTCATCGGGCTGCCTTCCCGGCGATCTTCTCATCGAAACATAGAGGGGGATCAATCACCCCATCCGGTACTTCATGCTCGAACACTCCCGAATGCCCCACGTCCGGAGTTGACACCGCCCCCGCGGATGCGGTCTCCTTGCCCCTATGTCAGAGTTCGCCAGCCCCCGGAGCGGTTCCGCCCTCCGCCGTGCCGTGAACTCCTCGCGCTGTTGTCGCCTCTGTTCCTGTTCCTAGGCGCCCGCGTCCCACCGCGCGCCGCCCAGGAAGCCCAGAGGCCGCCCGCGATCTCCCTCCCCAGGACGTCCGGATCCGGCTGATCCCCTGACGAACCAGCCGCATTCCGAGGACCTCCCGTGCGTATGACCCGTACCCGCAAGCGCAACCGCGACCGCAACCGCGACGCCCGCCGCCCGGCGCCCCTCACCACCGACCCCCTGCCCGCGCCCGCCGCCCCGGCCCCGGCCCGTACCTGGACCGACGGTCTGAGCGACGTCTCCATCGCCGGCGACCCGATGGCCTTCCCGCACCTGGCCCGCACCGACCTGCCCGACCACCCCACCTCCGTGGCCGGCTACGCCCGGCTGGTCCGTGAGATCGCCGCCGACCGGGCCCGCTGGGAGCCGCTGGTGCGCTACGACGCGCTCACCCGCTGGTACGCCCGGCTGGAGACCGGCCCCGGCTACGAGGTCTGGCTGCTCAGCTGGCTGCCCGGGCAGGCCAGCGGCTTCCACGACCACGGCGCCTCCTCCGGCGTGATGACCGTCGTCCAGGGCGAGCTCGTCGAGCGCTCCCTGACCCATGCGGGTGAGGTCGTTCGGGTACTGCGCCCGAGCGGCATGGGGGTCCCCCCGGCCGGAGGCTGGGGGAGGGTGTTCTCCTCCGGTTACCTGCACGAGGTGGTCAACGGCTCGCTGGAGCCCGCCGTCTCCATCCACCTCTACAGCCCGGGCCTGACCGAGATGAACCAGTACGGCGCCACCGCCGCCGTCCCCGAACAGCACCCGCACACGCAGGCCGACGCCCGCTGAGGCGACGCTGACGCCCCGTCGGGCCGTGGCAGGATGAGCGCATGCGCATCGTGGCACTGGCAGGCGGCATCGGCGGAGCGCGCTTCCTGCGCGGACTCAGGGCGGTCGTCGGCCCGCAGGACGAGATCACCGTCATCGGCAACACCGGCGACGACATCCACCTCTACGGCCTCAAGGTCTGCCCCGACCTCGACACCGTGATGTACACCCTCGGCGGCGGCATCAACGAGGAGCAGGGGTGGGGCCGGACCGACGAGACCTGGTCGATCAAGGCGGAGATGAAGGAGTACGGCGTCGGGCCGGAGTGGTTCGGCCTCGGTGACCGCGACTTCGCCACCCACCTCGTGCGCAGCCAGATGCTCACCGCCGGCTACACCCTCAGCCAGGTCACCGAGGCGCTCTGCGTGCGCTGGAAGCCGGGCGTGCGCCTGCTGCCGATGAGCGACGATCGGGTGGAGACGCACGTACGGATCACCGACGGCAGCGGCACCCGGGCGGTGCACTTCCAGGAGTACTGGGTCAAGCTGCACGCCGCCGTCGACGCCGAGGCGATCATCCCGGTCGGCGCGGACACCGCCAAGCCGGCGCCCGGCGTGCTGGAGGCCATCGCGGCCGCCGACGTCATCCTGTTCCCGCCGTCCAACCCGGTGGTCTCGATCGGCACCATCCTCGCCGTCCCCGGCATCCGGTCCGCACTGGTCACCGCGGACGCCCCGGTGGTCGGCCTCTCCCCGATCATCGGCGGGGCGCCGGTCCGGGGCATGGCCGACAAGGTGCTGGCCGCCGTCGGCGTCGAGGCCACCGCCGAGGCGGTCGCCCTGGACTACGGCTCCGAGCTGCTGGACGGCTGGCTGGTCGACACCGCCGACGCCGGCTCGGTCGCCGCGGTCGAGGCCGGCGGGATCACCTGCCGGGCCGTCCCGCTGCTGATGACCGACGTCGAGGCCACCGCCACGATGGCCCGCGAGGCCCTCGCGCTCGCCGAGCGGGTGCGCGCGTGACCCTCACCGTCATGCCGGTGACCGGCATGCCCGAGATCGACGCCGACGCCGACCTCGCCGGACTGATCGCCAAGGCCGGCGAGCACATCCCCGCGGGCCTGCAGGACGGCGACATCCTGCTGGTCACCTCGAAGATCGTCTCCAAGGCCGAGGGCCGGCTGCTGCTCGCCGCCGACCGGGAGGCCGCGATCGACGCCGAGACCGTCCGGGTGGTCGCCCGGCGCGGCGCCACCCGGATCGTCGAGAACCGCAACGGCCTGGTCATGGCCGCCGCCGGGGTCGACGCCTCCAACACCGCCCCCGGCACCGTCCTGCTGCTGCCCGAGGACCCGGACGCCTCCGCCCGCGCGCTGCGCGCCCGCCTCCAGCAGCTCACCGGCCGCCGGCTCGCCGTCCTCGTCACCGACACCTTCGGCCGCCCCTGGCGCCACGGCCTGACCGACGTGACGATCGGCGCCGCCGGGCTGACCGTCCTGGAGGACCACCGGGGCCGCCGCGACTCCCACGGCAACGAGCTGGCCATGACCGTCACCGCCACCGCCGACGAACTCGCCGCCGCCGCCGACCTGGTGAAGGGCAAGGCCACCGGCACCCCGGTCGCCGTGGTCCGGGGCCTCGGCCACCTGGTCACCGCCGGGGACGGCGATGGCGCCCGCCCGATGGTGCGGCCCGCCGCCGACGACATGTTCCGCCTCGGCACCTCGGAGGCGGTGCGCCGGGCGGTCACCCTGCGGCGCACCGTCCGCCGCTTCACCGCCGAACCGGTCGACCCGGCCGCCGTCCGCCGCGCCGTCGCCGCCGCGGTCACCGCGCCCGCCCCGCACCACACCACGCCCTGGCGCTTCGTCCTGCTGGAGGGCGCCGCGGCGCGCACCCGGCTGCTGGACGCGATGCTCGCCGCCTGGCAGCGCGACCTGCGCGGGATCGACGGCTGGGACGACGAGCGGATCGCCCGCCGCACCGCCCGCGGCCAGGTCCTGCGGGACGCCCCGTACCTGGTCGTGCCCTGCCTGGTGACGGACGGCTCGCACGACTACCCGGACGCCCGCCGGGCCGCTGCCGAGCGCGAGATGTTCACCGTCGCGATCGGCGCCGCCGTGCAGAACCTGCTGGTCACCCTGGCCGGCGAGGGCTACGGCTCGGCCTGGGTGTCGTCCACGATGTTCTGCCGCGACACCGTCCGGGCCGCCCTCGACCTGCCCGACGGCTGGGACCCGATGGGCGCGGTCGCCGTCGGACGCCCCGCCGAGGCCCCGCGCGAGCGGCCCGAGCGCGGCGCCGAGGCGTTCATCGAGGTCCGCTGAGGAACGCGCCGCCCCGGGGTCAGCGGCGGCGGTGGTCGTTCGGGGTCAGCTTGGGGCCGAAGCGCGGCGCCCGGGCCCCCGCGGCCAGCAGCAGCCGGCAGACCCGGTGGCGGTGCGGCCGGTACGGCTCCAGCAGGGCCAGCATCTGCGCGTCGTCGCTGCGCGCGCGCCCGGCCAGCGCCCAGCCGACCGTGTTGGGCAGGTGGAAGTCGCCGACCGAGACGGCGTCCGCGTCGCCGTTGGAGCGCTGGAGCGTCTCGGCGGCCGTCCAGACGCCGACGCCGGGCACCGCGGTCAGCCGGGCGAAGGCCTCCTCGTGCGGCATCGCGGCGGCCTGCTCCAGCCGCGGCGCCAGCCGTACGGCCCGCTGCACGGTGGCCGAGCGCTTGGGGTCGACGCCCGCGCGGTGCCACTCCCAGCTGGGCACCATCGCCCAGTCCCGGGCCGAGGGCACCACCCGCATGCCCTCCGCCGGACCGGGCGCCGGCGTGCCGAAGTCCAGCAGCAGGGTGCGCCAGGCCCGGTACGCCTCCAGGGTGGTGACCTTCTGCTCCATGATCGCGGGCACCAGCGACTCCATCACCAGCCCGGTGCGCACCAGCCGCACCCCGGCGCTGCCGCGCTGGGCGTCCCGCAGCGGGCCGGCCGGCAGCACCAGGCCGGCCGGGTCGTCCGCCTCGCCGAGCAGCAGCGGCAGCCGCTCCAGCACCCAGTCCGCGCCCGGCCCCCAGGCCAGCGCCTCCACCTCCCCGTCGGCGGGCCGGGGCAGCACCCGCAGCGTGGCGATCCCGGCCGGGGTGCGCGAGGTCCGCCAGACGGCGCCGTCGCCGGTGGTCCGGTACGACGGGTCGGCCGGGCCGCGGCGCAGCGGCAGCAGGGTCCGGGCCACGTCCAGCGGGTAGCCGGGCCGCCAGCGCCGCACCGCCTCGCCGGTCACCGTCCGCCTCCTCCGCTGTCCGCCCGGGCCGCCTTCGCCGACCATGGGGATATGAACGATACGCGGCTTCCGGAGCTGTCCACGGCGGACGAGCACGCGGTGCGCGCCCTCTACCACCGGGCGCTGGAGGGCTGGAACCTGCGGGACGGCGCGGCCTTCGCCGGGCCGTTCGCCGAGGAGGGCGAGGTGATCGGCTTCGACGGGAGCCGGCAGAGCGGGCGGTCGGTGATCGCCGCCGAGCTCGGTCGGATCTTCGCCGACCACGCCACCCCCGAGTACGTGGCCAAGGTGCGCCGGGTCCACGGGCTCGGGCCCGGGGTGGCGCAGTTGGACGCCGTCGCCGGTCTGGTGCCCGACGACGGCGAGGACCTCGACCCGGCGCTCAACGCGCTCCAGACGGTGATCGCCGTCAACGCCGGCGCCGGCTGGCGGATCGCCCTGCTGCAGAACACCCCGGCCGCCTACCACCAGCGCCCGGACCTCGCGAAGGAGCTCACCGAGGAACTGCGCGCCGTGATCGCCCGCGGCCCGGGCCCGCGGTAGGGGGCCGCGGTAGGGGCCCGGTCGGCGCGCCCGGTCGTCAGGCCCGGCCCTGGAGGGCCGAGGCCGTGCCGCGGATGTCGCCGAGGCGGTTGTAGAGCTGGGCGCCCGGGCACTCGGTGGCGAAGCCGTCGCGGTGGCCGGAGATGGTGGCGAAGGAGACCTTGGTGCCGAGCGGGTAGAGGCTGCCGCTGGAGCCGGAGACCAGGTCGGTGCGGCCGGCGGCGTCCTGGCCGGTGAGGCCGAGCTTCCAGGCGGAGATCGCGCTGACGCCGTCCAGCAGCGCCTGCGGCGGCGCGTCGGAGGAGAAGGTGCCGAGCGCGGCGACGCCGGAGGTGTCGGTGTTGAAGCCGAGGGTGTGGGCGCCGTGCACCGGCCGGTCGACGCCGCCGGCCCGGCCCTCGTAGATCGTGCCGCAGCGGTCGACCAGGAAGTTGTAGCCGATGTCCCGCCAGCCGTTGCTCTGGACGTGGTACTGGTAGATCGCCCGGATCACCTGCGGCGCGTCGGAGCAGGCGTACTGGGTGGCGGTGGCCGTGTGGTGGACGAAGACCGCGCGCACCGAGCCGGTGTAGACGAAGCCCGGCTCGCGCCAGGACTCGTCGGCGCCCCAGCCGGCCCGGGTGACGATCCCCGGACGCGGCGCGGAGAGGGCGGCCGTACCCTGCGCGGACCGCTCCTGCGGGGACGCCGCCTCCGGGGACGCCGCCTCCGGGGACCGATCCTGCGGGGACGCCGCCTCCGGCGAACGGTCCTCGGCACCCCGGCCGGGGTCGACCAGCTCGACCCTCAGCCCGCGCGGCAGCCCGGCCGCGCCGGGCGCGACCGAGACCGCCACGCCGTCGCTCGGCCCGGTCCACAGCGGGGTGGTGGCGCCGCGGGCCCGGCCGCCGTCCGGTCCGCCGGAGGGGTCGGTGCGGTCCGGCCCGTCCTCGCCGTCGGTCTCCAGCTCGTGCCAGCCGCTCCACTGCCCGGTCTCGGCGCTGCGCACCCGGACCCGGACCGAGCCGCCGGCCAGCGAGTGCGCGGGATCGTCCCAGCTCACCCCGATCAGGGCGAAGGGACGGGTCGGACGGGCCGCCAGGCCACGGCCGATCAGGGGAAGGGAGGTCACCGAGCCGCCGCCGACCGAGGTACGGGCGCGCTGCGTCGGTGCGGTCGGGACGTCGAGCGCGACCGCGCCGGTGGGCGGGAGCATCAGGACAGCGGTGCAGCCGGCAATCGCGGCCGCCAGAAGTGAGATACGCATAAACAGGATATTCACCGCAAACAGGAACTGACGCCACGCCGGATCCACCCACCCGGGCACCCTCCCGGTCGTGTTGTCGGAGGCCTTAGGCTGGGGCGCACCATGACTGCGCCTTTCGCTGCCGATGCCCGCACCCCCGTCGAGCTGCTGCACGCATACCTGCGAGGTGGCACTCCCCCGGTCGACCCCGCGGCCCCGCTGGTCACCTTCTACGACGACGCCACCGGCGAGCGGGTCGAACTCTCCGCCCGGACCTTCGACAACTGGGTGGCCAAGACCGCCAACCTGCTCCAGGACGAGCTGAACGCCGGCCCCGACGACCGCGCCGCGCTGCTGCTGCCGGCCCACTGGCAGAGCGCCGTCTGGCTGCTCGCCTGCTGGTCCGTCGGGGTGACGGCGGTGCCCGGGGGCGACCCCGCCGGCACCGACCTGGTGGTCAGCGGCCCGGACGGGCTGGAGGCCGCCCACGCCTGCGAGGGCGAACGGGTGGCGCTCGCCCTGCGCCCGCTCGGCGGCCGCTTCCCGCAGCGCCCGGACGGGTTCCTCGACTACGCCGCCGAGGTCCCCGGCCAGGGCGACCGCTTCGCGCCGTACTCCCCGGTCGCCCCGGACGCCCCCGCGCTGGAGACCACCGTGGACGGGCTGCCGCTGAAGCTGACGGGTGAGCAGACCGTGGCGCTGGCCCGCGAGGGCGTCGCCCGGCTCGGCCTGAAGCCCGGCGACCGGGTGCTCTCCACGCTGTCGTACGACGACTGGACGGGCCTGGAGGCCGGACTGCTGGCGCCGCTGGCGGCCGGCGCCTCGGTCGTGCTCTGCCGCAACTCCGAGGGTCTGAGCACCGAGCAGTGGGACAAGCGCCTGGAATCCGAACGGGTGACGCTGCGCCTCGGGTGACCGACCGGTCCGGCCCGGCGGGTAGGGATCCCCGCCATGGCCGAGGACGACCACCCCTCGAACGACGACCCCGCCGGGCCCGATCCGACCGGCGACCCCCCTCCCTCACCCGGACGCAGGCGCCGGCGGTGGCCGCTGATCACCGCCGGCGCCCTTTTCCTGCCGCCGGCCGTCTGCGGCGCCCTCGCCCTCGCCGCCTACCTCGGCCTGGACGGCAACATCCGCGCCGACTCCGCCACCGACCGGCTGCTGGAGCGGCTGGAGGCCGAACGGCCCGCACGCGACCCGGGGGCGGCCGGGGCCGAGAACATCCTGCTGATCGGCAGTGACCGCCGCACCGGCGCCGAGGCCCAGAACGGCCCGCAGTCGGGGCTCCCGGACACCACGGTCCTGCTCCACCTGGCCGCGGACCGGCGCCGGGCCACCGCGGTCGCCGTGCCGCACGACGTGATGGTGACCGTGCCGGCCTGCGGACTCCCGGACGGCACCCGGACCGCGCCCAGGACCGGCCGGTTCGAGGAGGCCTACCGGACCGGCGGCGCGGCCTGCTCGATCCGCGCGGTCGAGCAGTTGAGCGGCATCCGGATCGACCACCACCTGATGGTGGACCTCACCGGCCTGCGGACGACGGTGGACGCCGTGCACGGGGTCGAGGTGTGCGTCCCGCGGCCGGTCCACGACCAGGACGCCCGGCTGGACCTGCCGGCCGGACGTCAGACCCTGCGCGGCGGACAGGCCCTGCGCTACGTCCGGGCCCGGGAGGACCTCGGCGAGGACGGCGACACCGAGCGGATGAGCCGTCAGCAGCGGCTCCTGGCCGCACTGGCGCACCGGGCGTGGTCACGGGAGGTACTGCTGAACCCGGCACGGCTGTGGCCGGTGCTGGACGCGGCCACCGGCTCCGTCCGGGCGGACGCCGCGCTCGCCTCACTCGGCGCGCTGTACGGCCTCGCCCGCGACCTGCGGGGGATCCCGCCGGGCGAGGTGGCGCTGCTCACCGCGCCCCGGCGCCCGTACCGCTACGACTCGGACCGCGAGGAGTTCGTGCAGCCGCGCACGGGCGAGCTGTTCACGGCGCTGCGCGCGGACCGGCCGGTGACCGTCCGGTCCGCCGCGCCGCCGCTCCCCTCGGCGACGGCGGCCCGACCGTCGACCGCGGCCCCGCCGGAACCGGGCGCGCGTACGGGCGGGCCACCCGTCTTCGAGGGCCGGACGGCGGACGCGGACGGCTGTCCGGCCCGCTGAGCACGGGCCGGCGGCGGCTGTTCGTCCACCTGTCGACGTACGCGAACAGCCCCTTGACCATGCCCTTTCCGACCTATGGCGGATATCACATCAGGAACGTTCCCCCCGGAAGGCTCGTCTAGTGTGTCCGGGTCGGCGCGCGAGTGCGCCCGGCCAGGAACACACCGCCGAGGGGAGGGAACCCAGTGCCGCGCGACCCGCAGGACCTCGACCCCGCGGACCGGTGGGTGCTCGACCCGGACACCGGCCGGTACCGGCTCGATCCCTCCCCCGGCATCCCCCGCCAGCGCCGCCCGGCCGGCACCGCACCGGCGGACGACACCGGGCACGACGCCGCCGGGCCGGCCCCCGACGACCGGGAGGGCGGCCGCGCCGCCCGGCGGCGGGCCGACCGGGGCCACGTACGCGGCCGGCGCCGACGCCGCGCGCTCAAGTGGACGGCGGGCGTGGGCGCGCTCGTCCTGGCGGTCGGCTGCGGCGGCGCGTACTACGCGTACCAGCACATCAACAGCAACATCACCGCCGTCAAGGTGCAGCTGGGCAGCGAGGAGGAGCGGCCCAAGGCGGCCGGCGACGCGCTGAACATCCTGGTCCTGGGCACCGACAGCCGCGAGGGCCTGGGCCGGGAGTACGGCGACGAGGGCAGCGCCGGGCACGCCGACACCACGCTGCTGTTCCACGTCGCGAAGGACCGCAGCAATGCGACCGTGCTGAGCATTCCGCGCGATCTGATGGTGCCGATACCGGAATGCGCGACCGCCGACGGGAAGAAGATCCCCGGCTCGACGCGGGCGATGTTCAACGAGAGCCTGGGCCAGGACGGCCGCGATCCCGGCTGCACCTGGAAAACCGTCGAAAAGGTCACCGGAATTCGCGTCGACCACTTCGTGATGGTCGACTTCGAGGCGGTGAAGACGCTGTCCACCGCCGTCGGCGGGGTCGAGGTCTGCGCGGCCAAGGACATCGACGACAGCGGCTCGCACCTCAGGATGAGCAAGGGCCGGCACGTGGTGCAGGGCGACGAGGCGCTCGCCTTCGTCCGGACCCGCCACGCGGTGGGTCAGGGCGGCGACCTGACCCGGATCCCGCTGCAGCAGCAGTTCATCAGCTCGATGATCCGCAAGATCAAGAGCAGCGACACCCTCACCGACCCGGCCAAGCTGTGGAAGCTCGCCGACGCCGCCACCAAGGCGCTCACCGTGGACACCGGGATCGGCAGCGTCGACAAGCTCAAGGACCTGGCGCTGGACGTCTCGGGCGTGAACACCGGGAACATCACCTTCACCACCGTCCCGGTCGTCGACGATCCCAAGGACCCCAACCGCCTCGCGCTCAAGCAGCCCGACGCCGGACAGCTGTTCTCGATGGTCGCGGGCGACCGGTCGCTCACCGAGGTGACCGCGCCCGCCACCAGCGCCCCGGCCGCCACCCCCGCCGCCACCACCCCGGCGGCGCCCGCCCCCACGGTGGCCGCCAAGGACGTCCGGGTGAGCGTGCGCAACGGCAGCGGGACGCCCGGCCAGGCCCAGCAGGCCGTCGACCGGCTGGTCGCCAAGGGCTTCACCCGCGCCGCCACCGCCCCCAACGCACCCGCCGCGGAGACCACCTCGATCGGCTACCCGGCCGGTCAGGCGGACCGGGCCGCCGCGCTGGCCGCCGCCCTCGGGCTGCCCGCCACGGCCCTCCGGGCGGACCCGAAGGCCGGCGCCAAGGACCCGCTGGTGCTCGTCCTCGGCAAGGACGCGCTCACCGCCGCCGCCCCGGCCGCCCCCGCCGAGGCCCCCAAGGACCTCCAGCGGGTGCAGGCGGACGACGCGGACGTGTGCGCCAAGTAGTCTGCGGGGTCGGCTCGTTCGGCACCGGCCGGCCGCGGGCCCCACGGCACTGCCTCGCCCGTCCGCGCCGGCCCCGGTGACGACGACGGACCCGCCCTCGACCGCCCCCGCGGGCCCGACGACGGGCACCGGGCGGCGGGGCGGGAGGGCGGGTCCGGAGGATCCGTACGGTCAGCCGACCTCGGAGACCACGTTGGCCGGGGCCGGCGCCTTGCTGCCGATCACCTTGCGGGCCAGCGAGCGCGGCGAGGTGAGGAAGCCGAAGCCCCAGCTGAGGTGCATGGTCGCGAAGGCCACCGGCAGCATCGCCCGCGCCTTGGCCGACAGCCCCCGGCCCTCGACCACCGCGCCGCCGGTGATCCCGAGCAGGTACGCGCCGGGCACCCCGAGGAACACCGGGTGGACGGCGACGCCCAGCACCGTGCCGAGCAGCACGCCCAGCAGGGCGGCCGGCGGGGCCAGGTAGCGCAGGTTGACCGAGCCGCGGTGGTAACGGGTGACCACCCGGCGCCAGCGGCCGTAGTCCTTGTACTGCTTCGCCAGCGCCCGCACGCTCGGCCGCGGCCGGTAGGTGACCTTCAGCTGCGGGGTGAACCAGATCAGCCCGCCGTCCTGGCGGATGCGGTAGTTGAGCTCCCAGTCCTGGGCGCGGACGAACTCCTCGTTGTAGCCGCCGAGCCGCTCCAGCACCTCGCGGCGGAACACGCCCAGGTAGACGGTGTCCGCCGGGCCGGCCAGGCCGCCGGTGTGGAAGGCCGCGTTGCCGACACCGATCTTGGAGGTCATCGCGGCGGCCACCGCGTTCTCCCACTCGGTCTCGCCCTCGGCGTGCATGATGCCGCCGACGTTGGCGGCCTCCATCTCGCCGAGCAGGCGCACCGCGGTGCCGATGTAGCCCGGGGTCAGCAGGCCGTGCCCGTCGACGCGGACCACTATCGGGTGGCTGGAGCCGCGGATCGCCGCGTTCAGCCCGGCGGGGGTGCGCCCGGTGGGGTTCTGCACGGTCCGGACCCGCGGGTCCTCGGCGGTCAGTTCGGCGGCGATCTGCGCGGTGCGGTCGGAGGACGGACCGAGGGCGATCACCACCTCCATCGGCCCGGCGTAGTCCTGTTCCAGGATGTGCCGGACGGCCGTGCGCAGGTGTCGTTCCTCATTGAGCACCGGCATGATCACGGAGACCGCCGGCAGCTCCTCAGCAGCCTTGGTGTTCATCGGGGCCAACCGTACCCGTGCGGACGGGCCGCCGTCTTGTCCCGGTCTGGGCCGATGACGAACCGGCCGCGGCCGAAGGCCCCGAGGGAACGTTTCGCCGATCCGGGCCACCGTACCCTCCGGCCCCGGCGCGCCCTCACCCGGCCCGGTCCGGGCCGCCCCTACCATCCGAGAGATGCCCGTCTCCCCCCTCACACCGGCCCCCCGCCGGCGTCGTCCCTGGGCCCGCCGGCTGGCCGCGGGCATCGCCTCGGTCGTCCTCGTCACCTCCTGCGGGGCCCGGGTGGTCCTGCACGGCATCGGACGGATCGACCGGGTGGACGCCTTCAGCGGCGACCGGGCCAGACCCGCCGCGGACGGCGCGACGACCTTCCTGGTGGTCGGCACCGACGAACGCGACGGCATCCCCGAGCGGACCCTCAAGGAGGTGCTGCACGCCGGCGGCGAGTCCTGCCACTGCACCGACACCATGATGCTGGTGCGGCTCTCCGGGGACGGCGCCCGCGCCACCGTCATCTCCATCCCCCGCGACTCCTACGTCGACATCCCCGCCCACCGCGACCCCGCCACCCGACGGCAGGTCCCGGCCGCCAAGGGCAAGATCAACGCCGCGTACGGGCTCGGCGGGCCGCAGCTGACGGTGGCCACCGTCGAACAGAACACCGGCCTGCGGATCGACCACTACCTGCAGATCGACTTCACCGCCTTCGTCTCCGCCGTGGACGCCGTCGGCGGCGTACGGGTGTGCACCTCCCGGCCGCTCAAGGACGTGCACTCCGGGCTGGACCTGCCGGCCGGCACCACCACCCTGGACGGCGCCGGGGCGCTCAAGTACGTCCGGGCCCGGCACGTGGACGGCAGCGCCGACCTCGGCCGGATGCACCGGCAGCAGAAACTGGTCGCCGAACTGCTGCACCAGATCACCAGCGGCGACGTCCTGCTCAACCCGGTCCGGCTCGCCCGGGTCACCGACGGCGTGCTCGGCTCGGTCAAGGCCGACCGGGACCTGCGCCCCGAGGACCTGCTCACCCTGGCCCGGCGGATGCGGGACCTGACGGCCGGCCGGGCCGACTTCGCGACCGTGCCGCTCGCCGACCTCGACCACCCCGTGAGCGGCTGGGGCTCCACCGTGCTGTGGGACCAGGCGGCGGCGGGGGCCCTGTTCACCGCCCTCCGGGAGGGCCGCCCGCTGAGCGCCGCCGACCCCTCCCCTTCCCCGTCCGCGGCCACGGCGCCCGGCGGCGCGGTGGCACCCGAACAGATCCGCGTCCAGGTCTTCAACGCGACCGGCACCCCCGGGCTCGGCGCCCGCGTCGACGGCGAGCTGCGGCGGGCCGGCTTCGCCACCACCGGCGCCCCGGCCAACGCCCCGGCCGGGGCCTCCCCGTCCCGTACGGCGATCCGCCACGACCCGCGCTGGGACGTCTCGGCCCGGACCCTCGCGGCGGCGCTGCCGGGTGCCGAGCTGGTCGCCGTCCCGGGGCTCGGGCCGACCCTCCAGGTGTACGCGGGGGCCGACCTGCCGACCCCAGCGGCCTCCGCCGCCCCCACGCCGGCCGTGCCCACACCGGCCGCGCCGACCGCCCCGACCGGCACGGCCTCACCGACGCCGCCCGTACCGGCTCCCGCCCCGGTGGCCGGCGCGGCCCGGGCGACCGACTTCCTCTGCCCGTAGGGGCGCCGAACGGCCGCAGGGGCCGCCCCGGATCGGGCGGCCCCTGCGGGCGGGTGGTGCGGGTGGTGCGGGTGGGTGGTGATGCGCGGGCCCCGGGGTCAGTCCGTCGCGATGGCCGCGAGGACGTTCATCCGGCCGGCCCGGAAGGCCGGGACGAGGGCGGCGAGCAGGCCGATCAGCACCGCCGCGACCATCGTGCCGATGACCGTGCCGGTCGGGATGGCCAGCGTCTGCAGCCCCTGCTCCTTCAGCACCTGCTGGACGGTGACGCCCCAGCCGAGGCCCAGCCCGGTGCCGAGCACCGCGCCGAACAGGGCGATCACCACCGACTCCAGGCGGATCATCCGGCGCAGCTGGCGGCGGGAGAGCCCGATCGCCCGCAGCAGGCCGATCTCACGGGTCCGCTCGACCACCGACAGCGCCAGCGTGTTGACCACACCGAGGATCGCGACCACGATCGCCAGGCCCAGCAGACCGTAGATCATGTAGAGCAGGGTGTTCACCTGCTGCTGCACGAGTTCCTTGTAGCCGGCCCGGTCCTGGACCATCAGCTGCGGGTACTCCTTGAGGGAGTCCTCCAGCGCGGTGAGCGTCTTCGGGACGTCCACGCCGTCCTTGGCCTTGCCGTAGACCTGGTCGACGGTCTGGTCTGCGGCCGGGACCGCCTTGGTCACGGTCTCGACCGAGGCGAAGAAGGCACCGGAGAAGAGCGAGTCCTTCTTCGAGGTGATCGCGCCGACCGGCAGCGACTGGGTGCGGCCCCCGCCGTAGTCGACGGCGATCTGGTCGCCGACCTTGAGGTTGTTGTCCTTGGCGAACTCCTCGCCGACCGTGATCGAGCCCCGCTTGATGGAGGTCATGTCACCGGCGACCGTGGTGATCCGGAAGTCGTCGGTGAACCGCTCCGTCACCGCCAGGACCTGGACGTCCTCGGTCTTCTTGCCACCGGGCAGGGTGAACTCGGCTTCCAGGGTCCGCTGCTCGGTGATGTGGTCGATGCCCGGGGTGTTGCGGACCGCGGTGATCATCTGCGGGGCGATGCCGTGCTGGGAGCTGACGATGTAGTCCGTGCCGACCGACTTGTCGATCTGCTCGTTGGTGGACTTGATCGCCGAGGTGGTGAAGACCGAGGCGCCGATCACCAGGGCCAGGCCGATCATCAGCGCGGCGGCGGTGGCGCCGGTCCGGCGCGGGTTGCGCATCGCGTTGCGCTGGGCGAGCTTGCCGGACGGGCCGAACACCGCCGGCAGCGCCGCGCCGAGCACCCGCACCAGCGAGGTCGCCAGCAGCGGGCCGAGCACCACGAAGCCGACCAGGGTGAGCAGCACGCCCAGGCCCAGCAGCTGGCCGCCGGTGCCGGCCTCGTCGGCCGTGGCGGCCATCGCCAGCACGGCCGCGCCGCCACCGGTGAGGACCAGGCCGAGGACGGTGCGCACCAGGTTGGAGCGGGGCTCGGCCGGGGTGCCGTGGTCACGCAGCGCCGCGATCGGGGCGATCTTGCTGGCCCGGCGGGCGGGGATCCAGGCGGCGAGCAGGGTGATCAGGACACCGACCGCGTACCCGGCGATCGGCACGTTGGCGCCGATCACCAGCGAGGTGGAGAGGTTCATCCCGGCGGCCTTCATCAGCTGGATGAGGCCGAGCGCCAGGCCCAGACCGGCCGCGATGCCGATCGTGGAGCCGAGCACGCCGAGGATCAGCGCCTCGACCAGCACCGAGCGGTTGACCTGGCTGCGGCTGCCGCCGACGGCGCGCAGCAGGCCGATCTCCCGGGTGCGCTGGGCGACCAGCATCGAGAAGGTGTTGACGATCAGGAAGCCGCCGACCAGCAGGGAGATGCCGGCGAAGCCCAGCATCGCCTTCTCCATGAAGCCGAGGAACTGGCCGACGTCCTTGTTGCCCTCCTCCTTCTGCTCCGCGG
Organism: Kitasatospora sp. NPDC004240; assembly: GCF_053603215.1. Lineage (NCBI taxonomy): Bacteria > Bacillati > Actinomycetota > Actinomycetes > Kitasatosporales > Streptomycetaceae > Kitasatospora > Kitasatospora sp. NPDC004240. The sequence continues at coordinate 19,910 of NZ_JBSGFD010000146.1, forward strand.
CGGTCTTGATCTGGTAGCCGCCGAGCGCGCCGGCCGCGTCGGCCTTGAGCTGCTCGTTGGTGCGGCTGCCGTCGCCGAAGGCCTCGACGGAGGTGAAGGCGGTCTCGCCGAGCAGGACCTTCTGGGCGGTCGCGGTGTCCATGAAGGCCAGCGCGGCACCGGGGTTGGTGGTCTTGAAGGTGGCGATGCCGGCGATGGTGAAGTCGACCTTGTCGTCACCGGCCAGCACCCGCAGCTTGCTGCCGAGGCCGAGGCCCGCCTTCTTGGCGGTGTCGGCGTCCAGCACGATCTGGTCGCCGCCCTGCGGCACGTGGCCGGAGGTGATCTCGACCGAGTTGCGCGGGGTCTCGGTCCAGTTCATGGCCAGGGTCGGGGCGCCGCTGGTGGGGCCGACGACCTTGTTGGTGGCCGGGTTGACCAGGGTGGCGTTCTGCACCACGACCTGGCCGAGCGCGGCCTTGACGCCCGGTCGGGCGGCGACCTTCTGCACGGTGTCGGTGGGCAGGGTCGCGGGCTTGCCGCGCTGGTTCTCGCTGTTGTTGTCCTCGCCGATGGCGGGCTTGGGCGGCTGGACGGAGATGTCGGAGGCGGTCGAGGCGAACAGTTTGTCAAAAGTACTGGTGGCGGTGTTCGAGAACACCAGGGTGCCTGATACGAACGCGACCGACAGCACGACCGCGACCAGGGAGAGCACCATCCGCCCCTTGTGGGCGAAGAAGCTCCGTAGTGATGTCTTGAGCAGCATGGTCCCGTCCCCCGTCAGCTGGTGCGCTTGCCGTCGAAACGGCGCATGCGTTCGAGGACGGAGTCGGCGGTGGGCGCGTGCATCTCGTCGACCATCACGCCGTCGGCGAGGAACAGCACGCGGTCCGCGTAGCCGGCGGCGACCGGGTCGTGGGTCACCATCACGATGGTCTGGCCCAGCTCGTCCACCGAGCGGCGCAGGAAGGTCAGCACCTCGGCGCCGGCCCGGGAGTCGAGGTTCCCGGTGGGCTCGTCACCGAAGATGATCTCGGGGCGGGCGGCCAGTGCGCGGGCCACCGCGACGCGCTGCTGCTGACCGCCGGAGAGCTGGGTCGGGCGGTGCTTGAGGCGGCCGGCCAGGCCCACCGTCTCGACGACCTGGTCCAGCCAGGCGGCGTCCGGCTTGCGGCCGGCGATGTCCATCGGCAGCGTGATGTTCTCCAGCGCGTTGAGCGTCGGGAGCAGGTTGAAGGCCTGGAAGATGAAGCCGATCTTGTCCCGGCGCAGCTTGGTCAGCTGCTTGTCCTTCAGCCCGGTGATCTCGGTGTCGCCGATCCAGATCCGGCCCTCGCTCACGGTGTCCAGACCCGCCAGGCAGTGCATCAGGGTCGACTTGCCGGAGCCCGAGGGGCCCATGATCGCCGTGAACCGTCCGCGCTGGATGTCGACGTCCACCGCGTTCAGCGCGGTGACGCGGGTCTCGCCGGTGCCGTACGCCTTGGTGACCTGACGCGCGGAGGCGGCGACGGCGGCGGCACCGCCGGGAAGCTGGGGGTCGAACACGGCTGCTGCTGCCGTCGTCACTGGAGTCTCCTAAGAAGTGGGCCCACCCGTTGACCCCCAGACTGGCCGACCGGGCCCGTCCGCCGACATGGCGCAGGCTCTAGTCCTCGACCGGGGGTTAGCCCCACCCACCGTGTACGGCGGTCCCCACCCGGGGCTTCCCGGTGGGCTCCGTCCGCACGAGCGGGGATGAACACCACGTTAGGAGCGGGCGGGCGATCCCTCGTCATCCGACGGTAGGAAGCCGCCCAACCACAGTTGTACGGGGAGCCCCGCCCCTCCCCCTAGGGGTCGCGGGGACCCGGGTCAGGGTCGCCCCGTACGGGGGCCGGACGACGAGGGGCCGACGGCGCCCTCCGGCGCCGTCGGCCCCTGCCGCACGGCGCCCGGTCAGCGGGCCAGGGCGGGGCTGGCGACGCGTCCCAGCGCGGTCGCGAAGGCCTCGACCACCGGGGCCAGCAGCGCGTCCGTGCCGGGCTCGATCTCGGTGCCGCCGTCCTCCCGGGCGGTGATGTGGCGGTCGAGGACGAACCAGCCCTGGGTGATGTGCCCGGCGCCCATCGAGCTGAGCACCGGCCGCAGCGCGTAGTCCACCGCGAGCACGTGCGCGGTGGAGCCGCCGGTGGCCAGCGGGAGCACCGCCTTGCCCTCCAGGGCGTACTGCGGCAGCAGGTCGAGCAGGGTCTTCAGCAGGCCCGAGTAGGCCGCCTTGTAGACCGGCGTGCCGATGACGACGCCGTCCGCCTCGGCGAACAGCTCCACCGCGGCGGCTATCGCCGGGTCGGAGACGTCCGCGGAGAGCAGCGCGTGCGGGGGCAGCGAGCGCGCCTCGAAGGGGACGACCCGGTGGCCGAGCGCCTCCAGCCGGGCGTCGACGTGGCGCAGCAGCCGGGTGGTGCGGGAGGTCGCGGAGGGGGAACCGGAGACGGACAGGACGGTGGCCATGGATTCACCTCTGGGCGGGAGCCCTGGTTCGGAAGCGGGGCGCGCCCCGGCCGGGCCCGTGGCGGCGGTGTCGCGGGCGGCTCAGGACAGCGGGAGCAACGCCGCGGGGGCGGCGGCGGGGAGAGGCAGGATGTACGGCGGGCGCGCGTCAGCCACGACAGAGCGAACAGGACACACGCTGGAGGTCGACGTGCCGCCGACGCGTGAGGGTCCTTCGCTGATCCATGGCGGTCATGCAAACACGCGCCGTTCCGGGCGGTCAAGGGTGGTTCCAGTGGGTGAGCGGCGGGCGACGCGGCGCGTGAGACGGGGCTGCGGACCACGGCTCCGGTACGGGGTCGCCCGTGCACGATCCGGCGAACATGCGTCGGAGCCGTCCGACGCGTGCATCAATACGGATACAAGGGGCCTGGTGGGGGGACCCGGGGGGAGTCACCGCGACCGGCGTCGGGCATCCTCTCCCACATGAACACGTGGCAGGAGGGCCGCCCGGGCGGCGGCGGGAACCCGTACGGCGGGAGCGGCGGCAACGGCGGCGGCGGCGCGTACGGGCAGGGCGGCGGCGCGAGAA
>NZ_JBSGFD010000147.1:0-22697 GCF_053603215.1 Kitasatospora sp. NPDC004240
CCGCGGCGGGGGCCGCGGCCGTGGTCGGGGTGGGCGCCGCGCTAGGGGCGGGCGCGCCGCCGTTCTGGGCCAGCTGGGCGGCCCGGCGGAACGCCCCGAACCGGGCGGCCGCGCTCACCGCGTCGGCCCGTACGGACCGGGCGGCGGACGTGGACCCGGCACCGGCGGACGTCCCGGCCGAGCCCGCCGACGCCGAACCGGACGACGCGCCGGACGACGTGGTGGACGCGGCGGAGCCGGTGGTCAGGGTCTGACCGCGGCGCCGCTGCGGCAGACCGCTGTCGGTGACCGCGGGAACGGGCGCCGGGGTGAGCACGGCGGCCGGCACGGTGGTGGCCGCGGGGGCGGCCGGGACCGTCGGGGCCGGGGGCTCGACGGCACGCACGGGGGCGGGCGCCGGCAGCTGGGGGCGGGCCGACGAGGCGGACGGCGCGGCCGTGACCACGGGCGCGGGGGCGGACACCGGCGCGGGATGCGTGATCAGCTGCTGCGGGATCAGCATCACCACCCCCGTACCACCGCGCGCCGACGGCCGGAAGGAGATCTGCAGCCCGTGCTTGCGGGCCAGCGAACCGACCACCGCCAGGCCGAGCCTGGTCCCGGCCGCGAGCGTGGCGATGTCCAGCGGCTCGGCGGAGACCGCCCGTTCGGCCCGGCGCAGCCAACTCTCGCTCAGCCCCAGGCCGCTGTCCTCCACGGTCACCGCGAGGCCGGCCGGCACCTCCTCGACGTAGACGTGCACCTCGGCCGGCGGGGCCGAGAAGTTGGCGGCGTTGTCGAGGAGTTCGGCCAGCGCGTGCATCACGCCCTCGGCCGCGTACCCGGCCACCGCGGCCGTGCTGGCGTTGTGCAGCCGCACCCGCTGGTAGGCGCCGATCCGCCCGAGCGCGCCGCGCAGCACCGACTCCACCGCGATCGGCTTGGCCCAGCGGCGGCCCGACCGGGCGCCGGTCAGCACCGCGATGCCATCGGCCATCCGGCCCGCCTGCGCGGTCGAGTGGTCCAGGCGCAGCAGGTCGCCCAGCACCTCCTCGTCGTGCCGGTGCTGCATCTCGCGCAGCTCCGCGTGCATGCTCGTGGCCAGTGCCTGGACCCGTCCGGCGGCCGTGGCGCAGACCGCGAGGGCGGCGGACCGCAGCTTCTCGCCCCGGCCGATCTCGTCGGCGACGATCCGCAGCAGCGGGTACTGCTCGTGGTCGCGGTACGCCGCCAGCGCGCCGTCCACGGACGTGCCCCGGCGGATCCTGGTCATCAGCTCGGGAAGGACCTCGCCCACGACCCGGTCCAGCTCGGCGCCGCGCTCGCGCTCGGCGCTCGCCTCGTCCCGCAGCCGCTCCAGCTCCCCGTGCGCGACGCCCAGTTCGGCGCCGGCCCGGACCGATTCGGCGCGGGCGGCGTCCCGCTCGCCGTACGCGGCGGCGGTCTCGGCCCGGGCCCGGGCGTACGACTGGCGGGCCGCCTCGGCCGCGGTGAGCGCGGCGTGCGTCTCGGCCCGCTGCGCGGCCAGCTCGTCGGCCAGCCTGCGGGAGCGTTCGGCACCGGACGCGGCCAGGCCCACCACGATGAACCAGAGCACGGCCACCGCGCAGACGGCCAGTACGGTCAGCGGACGGTTGGCGTCCAGCGCCCGCGAGACGCCCACCGGGGTGGCGACCATCCCCAGCAGCACGGCCGCCGCCGTCAGGGCCGCGGTGCGCGCGGCCGGCCGTCGGTTCGGCTCACCGGCGGGGCTGGTGGGAGCTCTCATCAGTGCGGTCCTCGACGACGGCGGGGCAGGGCGAAAGCGCGACCGCCCGGACGACGTGGCGAAACGTCTCCGGGCGGCTGATCGGTACACGCAGTCGGCCGATCATATCCATTCAGACTTTTGCCTCAAACGGAGAGTTGACGCACAGTCTCGCTCACTCGGTGGGACACCGGCCGATCGCCGACGAAACGCCCACCCCTGCCCGCCGCCACCCCGGCTCCCCGTCACCCCCGGTGGCCCGGGGTGGCCCGGGGTGGCCCTCAGTCCAGCGTCGCCTCCAGCGCCCGGCGCACCGCGGCGAAGTCCAGGCCGTGGTCGGCGATCACCTTCGCCCCGAGTCCCTCCCCCTCCCGCAGCAGCCCGAGCAGCAGGTGCGCCGTCCCGATGCGCCCCGACTTCAGCCGCAACGACTCCCGCAGCGACAGCTCCAGCGTCTTCCTCGCCCGGGCGGAGAAAGAGGTGCGCCGCATCCTGGGCTCGGAGCGGAACCAGCCGCGCCGACGTGGCTCCTCCTCCGCCGGGGCGTCCAGCGCCCCCTCACCGAAGACCGCCTCCACCGCCTCCCGCACCGCGTCCAGGTCCACCCCGATCGAGGCCAGCGCCTGCGCGTCGTCCCCTCGTCCGAGCAGCCGCGTCACCGCCTGCCGCGCGGTGGCGTGGTCCAGCCCCGCGTCCACCAGCACCGCGGCCGCCGGGTCCTCCGGCCGTGCCAGGATCGCCAGCAGCAGGTGCTCCGTCCCCACGTGCCCGTGCTCCAGTTCCGACGCCTCCCGCTGCGCCGTCACCACCGCCTGCCGCGCGGAATCCGTGAACCGCTCGAACATCGTTCAGCCTCCGTCCTCGTCCTTGCCGGCCCCCCGCCGGGCGTACTTCTTGTGCACCGCCTGCCTGCTGACACCCAGGCACACCGCGATGTCCTGCCAGGACCAGCCCTGTTCGCGGGCGCTGCGCACCTGCAGCGCCTCCAGCCGGTCCGCCAGGTCCCGCAGCGCCCGGACAGCCCGCAACCCGACCGCCGGGTCACGGCTCCCCGCCGCCGCGGCGAGGTCTCCGCTCTCGCTCATACCGTCAACCTAGGTTGACACCTGGAAACTGTCAACCCAGGTTGACGGAATCGGCCCCGGACATGCGGAAGGCGGGGCGAGGACCGAAGTCCTCGCCCCGCCTCAGGGCCCTACGTGCTCAGGGCCTTACGCGCTCAGGGCCCTACGCGTTCAGCGCTCAGCTGCAGCCGCTGGTGGAGCCGCAGCCCTCGCAGAGGTAGCAGCTGCCGGCGCGACGCATCTTGGTGCCGCAGGAGAAGCAGAGCGGCGCGTCGGCGTTCAGGCCGAGCTGGATCTCCACCAGCTCGGTGGAGTTGTGTGCCTGCGCCGGGGCCTTGGGAGCCGGGGTGGCGGCGACCGGGGCGGCCGGCCTGGTCACCGGGGCGGACTGGGCCAGGGTCGCGGTGTCCAGCTCCTCCTCGGCCTCCAGCGGCTCGTAGGAACCGGTCTCCAGGTGACGCTGGCGCTCCTCGACGGAGTGGATGCCGAGCGCCGAGCGGGTCTCGAACGGCAGGAAGTCCAGCGCCAGGCGGCGGAAGATGTAGTCGACGATCGACTGCGCCATCCGCACGTCCGGGTCGTCGGTCAGACCGGCCGGCTCGAAGCGCATGTTGGTGAACTTCGAGACGTAGGTCTCCAGCGGCACGCCGTACTGGAGGCCGACCGAGACGGCGATGGAGAAGGCGTCCATCATGCCCGCGAGGGTCGAACCCTGCTTGGACATCTTCAGGAAGACCTCGCCCAGACCGTCGTCCGGGTAGGAGTTGGCGGTCATGTAGCCCTCGGCGCCACCGACCGTGAAGGAGGTGGTGATGCCGGGACGGCCCTTCGGCAGGCGCTTGCGGACCGGGCGGTACTCGACGACCTTCTCGACCGCCGCGGCCGGGGCGGCCTCGGCCTTGGTCTCCTCGGCCTTCTTCTTGGCCGAGAGCGGCTGGCCGACCTTCGAGTTCTCGCGGTAGATGGCGAGCGCCTTGACGCCCATCTTCCACGCCTCGAAGTAGATCTCCTCGACGTCCTCGACCGTCGCGGTCGAGGGCATGTTCACCGTCTTGGAGATGGCGCCCGAGATCCACGGCTGGATCGCCGACATCATCCGCACGTGGCCCATCGGCGAGATGGAGCGCTCGCCCATCGCGCAGTCGAACACCTCGTAGTGCTCGGCCTTCAGGCCCGGGGCGTCGACCACGTTGCCGTGCTCGGCGATGTGGGCGACGACCGCCTCGATCCGCTCGTCCTGGTAGCCGAGGCGGCGCAGGGCGCGCGGGACGGTGCCGTTGACGATCTGCATCGAGCCGCCGCCGACCAGCTTCTTGAACTTGACCAGGGCGAGGTCGGGCTCGACGCCGGTGGTGTCGCAGTCCATCATCAGGCCGATGGTGCCGGTCGGGGCGAGCACCGAGGCCTGGGCGTTGCGGAAGCCGTTCTCCGCGCCGATGCGCAGGACGTCCTGCCAGGTCTCGTTGGCCGCGGCCCAGACCGGGGCGTCCAGCTCGTCCACCGAGACGCCGGCGAGCGAGGCGTCCGCGTGCTGCTTCATGACCCGCTGGTGCGGGGCGGCGTTGCGGGCGTAGCCGTCGTACGGGCCGACGACGCCGGCCAGTTCGGCGCCGCGGCGGTAGGCGGTGCCGGTCATCAGGGAGGTGATGGCGCCGGCCAGCGCGCGGCCGCCCTCGCTGTCGTAGGCGTGGCCGGTGGCCATCAGCAGGGCGCCGAGGTTGGCGTAGCCGATGCCCAGCTGGCGGTAGGCGCGGGTGGTCTCGCCGATCTTCTCGGTGGGGAAGTCGGCGAAGCAGATGGAGATGTCCATCGCGGTGATGACCAGCTCGACGACCTTGGCGAAGGTCGCGGCGTCGAACGAGTCGTCCTCGCGCAGGAACTTCATCAGGTTGAGCGAGGCGAGGTTGCAGCTCGAGTTGTCGAGGTGCATGTACTCGGAGCAGGGGTTGGACGCGTTGATGCGGCCGGACTCCGGGCAGGTGTGCCAGTGGTTGATGGTCGAGTCGTACTGGATGCCGGGGTCGGCGCAGGCCCAGGCGGCCTCGGCCATCTTGCGGAAGAGGCCCTTGGCGTCGACGGTCTCGATGACCTCGCCGGTCATCCGGGCGCGCAGGCCGAATTCGGTGCCGTTCTCGACGGCGGTCATGAACTCGTCGGAGACGCGGACCGAGTTGTTGGCGTTCTGGTACTGGACGGAGGTGATGTCGTCCCCGCCGAGGTCCATGTCGAAGCCCGCGTCGCGCAGGGCGCGGATCTTCTCCTCCTCCTTCACCTTGGTCTCGATGAAGGCCTCGACGTCCGGGTGGTCCACGTCCAGGACGACCATCTTGGCCGCGCGGCGGGTGGCGCCGCCGGACTTGATGGTGCCGGCGGAGGCGTCGGCGCCGCGCATGAAGGAGACCGGGCCGGAGGCGTTGCCGCCGGAGGAGAGGAGCTCCTTGGAGGAGCGGATCCGGGAGAGGTTCAGGCCGGCGCCGGAGCCGCCCTTGAAGATCATGCCCTCTTCCTTGTACCAGTCGAGGATCGACTCCATGGAGTCGTCGACGGCCAGGATGAAGCAGGCGCTGACCTGCTGGGGCTGCTTGGTGCCGACGTTGAACCAGACCGGCGAGTTGAAGCTGAACACCTGGTGGAGGAGGGCGTGGGTCAGCTCGTGCTCGAAGACCTCGGCGTCGTCCGGGGTGGCGAAGTAGCCGTTCTTCTCGCCGGCGGCGCGGTAGGTGAGCACCACGCGGTCGATGATCTGCTTCAGGCTCCACTCGCGCTGCGGGGTGCCGACCGCGCCGCGGAAGTACTTGGACGTCACGATGTTGACGGCGTTGACCGACCAGAAGTCGGGGAACTCCACGCCGCGCTGCTCGAAGTTGATCGACCCGTCACGCCAGTTGGTCATGACGACGTCGCGACGCTCCCAGCGGACCTCGTCGTAGGGGTGGACGCCAGGGGTGGTGTAGATGCGCTCGATCCGCAGGCCGCCCTTGGGCGCCTTGCCGGCGCCCTTCGCCGTGGCCTTGTCGGACTTCGACCCGCGTGCGGAACCGCTCGTGGTGTCTGTCACTTCTCGCTCCTCCTCCTGGGCAAACGCCCAAAGTGCCCTGAAAAGTCCGGGCACCGCTGGTTCGCTTCTCCTGGTGTGCGGGCAGGCACGGGTGCTGTCTGCTTACGCACGGTTTTTGGTGGTCTGCGCACCGTTTTCGGGCACGCGTCGGCCCCCGGAGGGCCGCTGGTGCGCCCGGCCCCTGGGGGCCGGCGGCCGGGCCTCCTAGGGCGCGGCGGCGGGGACGGGCACGGGAGTGCCGCCCTCCGCGGGGAAGGGCCGTTCGGCGCGGAGTTCCGCGATGGCGGCCTCGAAGTCTTCGAGTCCGTCGTACGCCTGGTACACACTGGCGAAGCGCAGGTAGGCGACGACGTCGAGCTGCTTGAGCGGTCCGAGTATGGCCAGGCCCACGTCGTGGGTGGTGAGCTCGGCACTGCCGCTGGCCCGCACGCACTCCTCGACCTTCTGGCCGAGCTGCGCGAGGGCGTCCTCGGTGACCGGGCGGCCCTGACAGGCCTTGCGGACCCCCGAGATGACCTTCTCGCGGCTGAAGGGCTCCGTCACGCCGGACCGCTTGATGACCATCAGCGCGGCCGTCTCCACCGTGGTGAAGCGGCGGCTGCAGTCCGGGCACTGCCGGCGGCGGCGGATCGAGCTGCCGTCCTCGGTGGTCCGGCTGTCGACGACACGGCTGTCGGAGTGCCGACAGAAGGGGCAGTGCACCTGAGGATCCCTCCGTGGCATGGCGTGCGGACTCCCCGAGTCTAAGCGATCCGACCCCGTCCGAAGCAACCTGATCTTGCAGTGTGACCACTAGTACTGGGCCACCAGGGGGACTGTTACCACTACATGTAGGTGTTCGGGGGAACCATCACCCCTGGCGTGTCGCCGCGCACTAGACTCTGGAAGTCGAGTCGCTCTCGAACATTTAATCGATGTACAACAAAGCCTTGATCGAGTCAGCCAACTCCCGAATAATTCACTCGAACGTGTGTTTGGCGCAACCTTTCGATAGGAGGTGCCGTTGGGCTGGAAAAGGGAGAGGAAAGCCGTCGAGAGGGGCCGCCGTGAACACCGTCGAAACCAACACCATCCCGGTGCAGGAACACTCCCAGCTCAAGGTGGGGCAGCGCACCACGAATCAGCAGAGTGTGGACATCAGCATGGACCGCAGTGAAGACCACCGGCTCGCCGGTCCGGCCCTCTCCCCGCAGGGCCGCGTTCCCGACCAGCCCATCGAACACGCCCCGGCGCTCGACGACACCCACCCGGCGCCCACCCGTTCGATGCCCGGCCGCCCCCCCGGCATCCGGACCGACGAGGCCGGCCTGACCGAGCGCCAGCGCCGCGTCATCGAGGTCATCCGGGACTCCGTCCAGCGCCGCGGCTACCCGCCGTCGATGCGCGAGATCGGCCAGGCCGTCGGCCTGTCCAGCACCTCCTCGGTGGCGCACCAGCTGATGGCCCTGGAGCGCAAGGGCTTCCTGCGGCGCGACCCGCACCGCCCGCGCGCCTACGAGGTGCGCGGCGTCGAGGTGGCCCGCCCCAACACCGCCGAGACCGCCGGACGCCCGTCCACCTCGTACGTGCCGCTGGTGGGCCGGATCGCGGCCGGCGGGCCGATCCTGGCCGAGCAGACCGTCGAGGACGTCTTCCCCCTGCCGCGTCAGCTGGTCGGCGAGGGCGAGCTCTTCGCGCTCACCGTGCGCGGCGACTCGATGATCGAGGCCGCCATCTGCGACGGCGACTGGGTCACCGTGCGCCGCCAGCCGGTCGCCGAGAACGGCGACATCGTGGCCGCGATGATCGACGGCGAGGCCACCGTGAAGCGCCTCAAGCGCGAGGACGGCCGGATCTGGCTGATGCCGCACAACCCCGCGTACGAGCCCATCAACGGGGACAACGCCACCATCCTGGGCAAGGTCGTGGCGGTGCTCCGCCGGCTCTGACCAGCGTGCCCGGGGCCACCCGGCCCACGGGCGCGACGGACGGGAAGGGGCTCCACCGCGCGTCGCGGGGAGCCCCTCCGGCGTGTCCGGGCCGGCACGTACGGGGACCGGTGGTGCCCCTGAGGCGCCGGCCGGCCACCGTCAGCCGCGCTTGACCACCGGCCGCACCGGCGCCGCCGAGGCGTCGATGGCCGACAGCGAGCGGCGCACCTGGTTGCGGTCCGTGGTGAACCAGAACTCCGGCATCGAGGAACGGAAGAAGCCCCCGTACCGCTTGGTCGCCACCCGGGGATCCAGCACCGCCACCACGCCCCGGTCGTCGGCCGCGCGCACCAGACGGCCGGCGCCCTGGGCCATCAGCAGCGCCGCGTGGGTCGCCGCGACGGCCATGAAGCCGTTGCCGCCGCGCTGTTCGACGTCCCGCTGGCGGGCGCTCATCAGCGGGTCGTCCGGTCGCGGGAACGGGATCCGGTCCATCACCACCAGCTGGCAGGCCGAGCCCGGCACGTCCACGCCCTGCCAGAGCGAGAGGGTGCCGAACAGGCAGGTGGTCGCGTCCGAGGCGAACTCCCGGATCAGCTCGCCCAGGGTGTCCTCCCCCTGGAGCAGGATCCGGTTGTCCAGCCGCTCGCGCATCGCCTCGGCCGCCGCCTGGGCGCCGCGCATCGAGGAGAACAGGCCGAGCGTGCGCCCGCCGGCCGCGCCGATCAGCTCCGCCAGCTCGTCCAGCATGTCGGGACGCTCCGGCTCCCGGCCGGGATCGGCGAGGTGCTTGGCGACGTACAGGATGCCCTGCTTGGGGTAGCGGAACGGGGAGCCGACGTCGATGCCGCGCCAGGTCGGCAGCGGTTCGTCGCCGGAGACGGGCTCGCGCTCGCCGGCCGTCCGCTCGTCCGGCAGCCGGCCCTCGGCGGGCAGGCCGACCGAGGCGGCGACCCCGGTGAAGTCCCCGCCGAGCTTGAGCGTGGCGGAGGTGAGGACCACCGAGCGCTCCTTGTACAGCCCCTCGCGCAGCAGCCCGGCGACGCTCAGCGGGGCGACCCGCAGCGAGGCCGTGCCCAGCCCGAAGCGGTCGCCGCGCTCGATCCAGACCACGTCGTACTCGGAGTCCTCCAGCAGTCGCTCCGCCGTCTCGTGCAACGCCTCGGCGGAGGCCATCGTCTGCTTGCGCACCGCGTCCTCGTCGGTGAGCGCCTTGTCCCGGGTCTCGCCGAGGGAGGTGATCACCTGCCGGCTGGCGTCACGGATCGCGGTGACCGCGTACGCGAGGTACTCGGGCAGTTCCTCGACCCGGCCCGGCTGGGCGGTCTCCATCAGCCCGTGGAAGTTCTCCGCGGCCGCCTGGAGGGCGTCCACGGCCTTCTCGTTCGCCAGCCGGGCGGCCCGCTTGACCGTCCGGTTGACCGCGCCGACGGTCAGCTCGGCGGTGGCCGCGCCGGTCACCCGGTTCACCAGCTCGTGGGCCTCGTCGATGATCAGCAGGCCGTGCCCGGGCAGCACCGGGGCGCCCTCGATGGCGTCGATCGCCAGCATCGCGTGGTTGGTCACCACCACGTCGGCCAGCTTGGCCCGCTCCCGGGCCTTCTCCGCGAAGCACTCCTGGCCGTACGCGCAGCGGGTCGCGCCCAGGCACTCCTTGGAGGTGACCGAGAGCTGCGCCCAGGCCTTGTCGGAGACGCCGGGGGTCATGTCGTCGCGGTCGCCGGTCTCGGTCTCGTCGGCCCAGTCGCGCAGCCGCAGCACGTCCTGGCCGAGCTTGCCGGTGGGGCCGCCGAGGGCCTCGACCGGGTCGAACAGGCCCTCGCCCTCCTCGCTCGGGGTGCCCTCGTTGGCCCGGTGCAGGCACAGGTAGTTGGAGCGGCCCTTGAGCATCGCGAACTGCGGCCGGCGGCGCAGCACCGGGTGCAGCGCCTCGACGGTGCGCGGGAGGTCCCGCTCGACCAGCTGGCGCTGCAGGGCGAGCGTGGCGGTGGCGACCACCACGCGGTCCCCGTGGGCGAGGGCGGGGACCAGGTAGGCGAGGGACTTCCCGGTGCCGGTGCCGGCCTGCACCAGCAGGTGCTCGCCGTGGTCGACCGCGTCGGCCACGGCCTCGGCCATCCGGGCCTGGCCGGGCCGCTCCACACCGCCGACGGCGCCGACGGCGGCGTGCATCAGCTCGGGCAGGCGCGCCCGCGGGACGGCCTCGCCCCCGGCGTGGTCGTCGTCGTTGTCGAAGTCGTCGCCGTCGGGACCGCCGGGGCCGTCGAGGTCGTCACCGTCGAGGCCCTCGCCGTCGAGGCCGTCGGGGAGCTGGGATTCGGAGTCGTTCGTCATGACGCCCCCACCCTACGGCGCGGGGCTGACAATCCGGTCCCGCTGCTCCGGCGTCCCGCCGGTGCCGGGGACGCTCAGCGGGTTGGGGACCCTGCCGTGCACGGCGGCGTGCGGCCGGTGCGGGCGGTCCCGGTAGCCGTCGAGCAGCAGCCGGTTGCGGTTGAGGCAGAGCCGGTCGAGCTCGGGGCGGAACAGGTCGAACAGCGCGAAGCGCTCCCGCAGCTCGGGGAAGCGCTCCTGGTGGCGCAGGACCTCGGCACGCAGCAGCGCCCAGAACTCGGCCTCGGGCAGCCCGGTCTGCTCCTCCAGCAGCGGGGCGAGGTAGCGCAGCACGCCGATGAACAGCCCGGAGTGCAGGAACTGGCACAGGCCCGGCGGGTCCTCGCGCAGCAGCACCGCGTCCACCTCGGCGGGCAGGTCGCGCAGTTCGGGGAGGTCCTGGTCGCTGAGGTTGACGTCGTCGACGAAGTCCTTGACGGCCAGGCGCGCCGGGGCGCCGGTGGCGTCGAAGACCACGATGGCGTTCTCGCCGTGCGGGGAGAACACCAGGCCGTAGCGGTAGAGGAAGCGCAGCAGCGGCGGCAGCAGCGCGCCGAACAGCCGGGCGGTCCAGGCGTCGGGGGTGAGGCCGGAGCGGGCGATGAGTTCGGCGGCCAGGGCGCGGCCGTCGGAGCCGGTCTGGAGCAGGGCGGCCAGGGTGCGGGCGCGTTCGCCGGGGTCGAGGTACGGGCCGAGGGGTTCGCGCCAGATCGCGCCGAGCAGTTCCTTGTACTGGTAGGGCGCCTCGGGCAGCTCCCGGTAGACGGGGTGGTCGACGGTGACCGAGGCGATCTCGCCGAGCAGGATCACCCGGCACTCCTCGTGGAGGAAGGGGTCCGCGTCGCGCAGGGCGTGGATCCAGGCGGTGACGGCGGGGGCGGCGAGGGTGCGTTCGGTGGGCAGGCCGCGCCAGACCAGGGTGTTGAGGACGGCGAGCGGCAGCTTGACCGTGCAGCGTTCGGGGCGGCTGTGGTTGAAGAAGGAGCGGATCGACTGCTGGGGCAGCCGCAGGTCGCCGTCGCTGGGCAGCGGGCGGATCTCGCCCGCGGCGATCCAGGGGGCGAACAGCGGGACCACGGTCTCGTCCCACTGCCAGGGGTGGACGGGCAGCAGCAGGAAGTCGCCGGCGCCCGGGCCGAGGGCGGCGCGCAGCGCGGCGGGGTCGTCGAGCTCGCGCTCGTACAGCCGCTCGGGGTCGGTGAGGCCGGGGACGCCGCGGTACTCGGCGAGGCGGCGGTGGACGGCGATCCAGGGCAGCGGGAGCGGGGTGCGGGCCTCGGGGGCCCAGCGGGCGGCGTCGGTGGCGGAGAAGCCGAGCCGGCCCTTGTTGGGGACGATCCAGGGGTGGCCGCCCTGGCGGCCCTCCAGTGCGGGGTGGTCGAGGTCGGCGAGTTCGGCGGCGGTGAGCTCGGTGGCCAGCAGGTGGGCGTCGGCGAGCAGGGTGGCGGTGAGCTCGCGGACCAGGTGGCCGGTGGTGTCGCCGCCGAGGCCGAGGGTGCCGCGGGCGTACCGCAGGAAGGCGAGCGGGTCGAGGCCGTCGGCGGCGGTGCAGCGCACCGAGCCGGGGTCGACCCGCCAGTCGCCGTACGCGCCGCGGCGGGCGGTGAAGCGGTACTCGGCCGCGGGGAGTTCGAGCAGGTGGCCGGGCCCGTCGGGGCGCGGGGTGATCAGCTCCTCGTACGCGAACTCGCCGATCATCTTGGCCAGCAGGGCCCGGCCGGCGCGCCGCCAGTGCCCGGGGGTGAGTTGCGGGGGCAGGTACAGCGGGGGTTCAGCGGCCGGCGGCTGCGGCACGGGTGGGCTCCTGGGGTCGGGGCAGGACGGGGTCGGCTGCGGGTGTGCCGGTGGGGGTGCGGGCGGGGGTGGCGCGGGTGCCGGTGGGCGCGGGCTTCGCGGTGGGTGGGGCGAAGCCGGTCCAGGCGGTACGGGTGGGCAGCCGGTGGACGGTCCGGCCGGTGACGGCGTTGAGGATGACGGCGGCGCGGTGGGCGCCGAGGCCGAGGTCGGGTGTGCCGACCCCGTGGGTGTGGAGTTCGGCGTTCTGCACGTACAGGCCGCCGGTGACCTCGGGCCGGGTGGCGACCCGGTGGTCGGCGTCGACCCGGTAGCGGCCGTTCTCGTCCCAGTCGACCAGGTGGGCGAGCGGTTCGAGGGCGGCCGGGCGGGCGGCGCGGTAGCCGGTGGCGAGGATGACGGCGTCGGTGCGGACCACGTGGTCGGTGCCGGAGTCGGTGTGCCGGCAGCGCAGTTCGAGGCCTCCGCGGGGGCCGGGCCGGGCGTCGGTGACGGCGGTGCCGGGGGTGATCTCGACCGGGGCGGTGTCGATCGGGCCGCCGATGGTCCGCTCGTACAGGTGGTCGTGGATCTCGGCGAGGGTCCCCGCGCTGGCCGCCTTGTGGAGCTGCCACTGGGCGGCGACCAGGCGGTCGCGGACCTCGGCGGGCAGGGTGCGGAAGTAGCGGGTGTAGTCGGGGGTGAAGTGTTCCAGGCCGAGCTTGGAGTACTCCATGGGCGCCAGCGCGCGGGTCCGGGTGAGCCAGCGCAGCCGGGTGCCGTCGCCGTCCCGGCGGCGCAGCAGGTCGAGGAAGACCTCGGCGCCGGACTGGCCGCTGCCGATCACGGTGATGTCGCGGGCGGCGCCGAGGACGGCCCGGCGGGCCAGGTACTCGGCGGAGTGGAAGACGCCGGGGTGGCCGTCCAGGCCGGTGAAGGCCTCGGGCCGGACGGGTTCGGTGCCGACGCCGAGCACCAGGTTGCGGGCGTACACCTGCTCGGTGCGGCCGGTGGCGGTCGTTCGCAGCACGGCGCGGAACAGTTCTCCGGTCCAGTGGAGTTCGACGACCTCGGTGGCGAAGCGGCAGTTGGGCAGGCGTTCGGCGGCCCAGCGGCAGTAGTGGTCGTACTCGCGGCGGGGCAGCTGGAAGCGCTCGGAGAAGTAGAAGGGGAAGAGCCGGTCCTGTTCGCGCAGGTAGTTGAGGAAGGACCAGCGGTTGGTGGGGTCGGCCAGCGAGACCAGGTCGGCGAGGAAGGGCACCTGCATCCTGGCGCCGTCGACGAGCATGCCGGGGTGCCAGCGGAACTCCGGGCGGCGGTCGCAGAAGAGCGAGCGCAGTCCGGTGAGCGGTTCGGCGAGGGCGGCGAGCGAGAGGTTGAACGGGCCGATGCCGATGCCGAGCAGGTCGTGGAGGTCCGGCCGGGGTGTGTCCATGGCGGCGGGGGTCCTAGGGTCGGGGGGCTGCCGGGTGGGTGCGGGCGGTGGCGGCCGCGCGGGGGTGGACCATCAGGGCGGCGCGTTTGGTGGGCAGGTCGAGTTCGGCGGCGCAGTGGAAGCCGGCCCGTTCGAAGGCCCGGACGGAGGGCAGGTTGCGGACGTCGGGTTCGGCGATCACCCGGCCGCAGCGGGGGCGCACCAGCAGGATCCGTTCGGCGAGGGCACGGAGCAACAGGGTGCCGGTCCCCCGGCCCCGGGCGCGGGCCGGGCCGAGGAGCAGGTGGACGCCGGTGTCGTGGGGCCGGGCCGGGTAGTACCGGGCGAGCGGGTCGAGGTCGGCGCGGTAGACCTCCCAGTAGCTCATCGGGGTGCCGTCGAGCAGGCCGAGGCAGGGCACGCTGCGGCCGTCGCCGTCCAGTTGGGCGCGCAGGTGCCGCTCGGTGACGGCGGGCGGACCGTCGAGCTCCCAGTAGGCGGCGACCTCGGGGTCGTTCATCCACCCGGTGAGCAGGGGGAGGTCGGCGGGCAGCCGGACGGGCCGGAGCCGGAAGTCGCCGGCGTCGGTGGGCATGGTGCCCCAGCGGGGCAGGCCGTCGAGGAGGTCGGCGGGGCGGCGGGGGGCGGCGATCCGGGCGCCGACGGGGGTGGTCACGGGGCGGCCACCGGGTTGGGGATGTCCACGTAGACGGACTGGGTGGCGACCGGGCCGACGAGCTCGTCCAGGCCGTTGACGCGGGTGAGCAGGTTGGCCTTGCAGGGCAGGGCGGCGCCGTCCAGCAGCCGGGCGGGCAGGGTGGATCCGGTGGCGGCGGCGCGCGGTCCGGCCAGGAACCGGCGGAACGCGGCGAGCAGGACGTTCTCGTCGGCGAGCCGCTGGGAGCCCAGGGCGCCGATCAGGCCGAGGACGTGATTGATGCCCAGGTAGTAGACGAAGTGGTGGTCGATCACCTCGTCGGGCAGGAAGGTGTCGCTCTCGGCCCCGAGTCCGGGCAGCCGGGCGGTGAGCCGCCCGGCGGCGCTCTCCCGGTAGTAGTAGCCCTGGTTGTCGCGGTAGCGGCCGCCGGTGGGCCAGCCGTCGGCGTCGAGCAGGACGAGGGTGTTCTGCTGGTGGGCCTCCAGGGCGATGCCACCGGCGCCGTCGAGCCACAGGACGGGCAGGACGACGGCGTCCAGGTAGCGCAGGAACCATTCGGCGGCGACGGTGTGGACCGGGCGCCCGAAGCGGGCCGCGAGCGCGCGCAGGATGTCGCCGAGCCGGGAGGGCACGGTGTCGCCCTCGCCGGCGGGCCGTTCGGCGACCAGGCCGGCCAGGCAGTGGACGCGGTCGGCGGGGGCGAAGGGCTGGGCGCGCAGGACGGTGTCCAGGCCGCCGGGGTCGCCGAGGGCGGGGTGGTCGACGCCGATCCAGGCGGGGTCGCGGACGATGTCGAAGCCGGGGTGGGCGGCCCGCCACTCGGCGGCGAGGCCGGCCTCCAGCAGGCGGTGCACCTCCAGGCCGCGGTGGAGCTCCTTGCGCAGGTTCTCCCGGCGGGAGTTGGTGATCCGCAGGCCCAGCGAGAGCTTGAGCATCCACGGGGTGCCGGGCCGGTAGACGGTGCGGACCGAGGAGGTGGGGTGCCAGGGCGCGCCGTGCGGGCCGAGGTCGTGCAGCAGTCCTTCGGCGAGCAGCGCGGCGACGGCGGGGCGCAGCGCGAGTTCGCGGGCCTGCCAGGGGTGCAGGGGCAGGGCGGCGGTGCCGGGGGGCAGCAGGCCGGGGTCGCCGAGGAGTTCGGCGGTGAGCCGGTCGGCGGGGGTGGGCAGGGCGGAGCCGGCGGCGAGCAGCGAGCGGTCGACGGCGTACCAGTGGAGCGGGAAGGAGCCGTGGAGCTCCGGGGAGTAGGCGGCGCTCTGGGCGGGGCCGAGGCCGTCGCGGCTCTTGGGGGTGGGGTGCAGGGGGTGGCCGAGCAGCAGGGACTGTTCGGTGGCGAGGAAGTGGGAGCGCTCGGGGCCGCCGGGGCGGGTGCCGGCACGGTGATGGGTGAGGATCTCGGTGGTGCGGACGACGGAGTCGGCGACCCGGGCGGCGAGGTCGGCGACCTGGCCGGGGTCGGGCCGGTCGGCCGCCGCGGCGGCGAGCAGGGCGGCGGCGGTCACGGCGTCCACGGGGGCATCGGCGGACCCGCGGTCCGGCCCGGGGCCGTCGGGGCCCGGGCCGTCGGAGCCGTCCGGGCCGGTGGTGAGGGTGGCCGGGCCGAAGCGGTGCCAGCCGCAGGGCGACCAGTGGCGGACGGGGGCGGTGAGCCGGGCGGCGCCGCCGAGGACGGCGATCCGCAACCGGCCGTCGGGGCCGGGCAGGGCCCCGGTCTCGCGGGCCCAGCAGCGCAGCAGGGCCTCCAGCGCGGCCTGCTCGGCGGCGACGGCCGGATCGGGGTGCAGCAGTGGGTCGGTGGCCGGCAGCGGGTCGGCCGGGGCCGGACGGGCCGCCGGGAGGACGGGCGGGGCTCCGGTGAGGGCAGTGCTCAAGGCTGCTCCTTGGTACGCGTGGGGTGCGGACGCGGGCGGCCGGCCGAGGGGTCCCGGTCGAGGGGCCGGCGGGCACTCGCGGCGCCGCGTCAGGTAAGGGCTACCTATCCCGGCCTGGTGATCACAAGGACCGATCACTCGTTGGAGTGAAGATCGGGAGTTGTTCACCCCTCAGGAGGCAGCGGTCCCGCACCGACCGGACGGCCTCGGGCAAGGTCACAGAACGGTGACCGTCCGTCAGCTCGGAAACCCCGGGCCCGGCCGGTACCGTCCTGGTGGCCAGTGGGAGACTCCAAGCTGCCCAAGTCCGCGGCCGACGCCGCGTCGGAACACCAGGGGGACCGAAGAGCATGCCAGTGATCCACAGGTCGGCCGCGGCCGCGGCGCTCGCCACCGTCACGCTGATCACCGTCGCCGCCTGCGGGCCGGACGGCCCCTCGGGCGGGCCCACGGCCGCGCCGCCACCGGTCTCGGCGAGCCCCACCGCGGGGGGCGGCGGGGTCATCGGCGGGATCAGCCTGCCGACCGGCATCCCGACCAGCCTGCTGGAGGGTCTGCCGAAGAGCTGGGACGACCTGAAGAAGTGGAAGTACGAGGACTGGGACAACTGGGCGTCCAAGCACGTCTTCAACAACCCGATCGTCAAGGACTTCTGGAACCCGGACAAGATGGGCGACTCCAAGCCCGCCGAGCCCGCCCCGCCCACCGCCAAGCCGGCCGGCGACGCCGGGGTCACCGACCCTGAGCCGCCGGTGGTCAAGGCGACCCCGGTGACCCGTCCGTACCTCAAGCAGCCCTCCGGCAAGGTGTTCTTCAGCGCCCAGGGCGGCCGCGGCAACTGCTCGGCCACCGTGATCGCCGACCCGGCGCACCCGGGCAAGAGCAACCTGGTCTGGACGGCCGGCCACTGCGTGCACCCGGGCAAGGGCGGCTCGTTCTACAAGGACCTGGTCTTCGTGCCGGCCTACAACAACTCCGGCGCCTCCAGCGGCGGCAAGAAGGCCCCGCTGAACGAGCTGGCCCCGCTGGGCACCTGGTGGGCCAAGGACGTGGTGACCTCGCCGCAGTGGACGGTCGAGGGCGGCGGCACGGGTGACGCGGCGAGCCAGTACGACTTCGCCATCATGCGGGTGCAGAACCAGAACGACACCGGCAAGTCGCTGGAGGAGACGGTCGGCGCGGCCGTCCCGGTCTGGTTCGACGCCCCGCGCGACCAGATCTCGGCCTCGGCCTGGGGCTACCCGCTGTACAAGCCCTTCGACGGGCAGGAGCTCTACAAGTGCGACGGCGGCAAGCCGGTGCGGCTCTCCTTCGACCCCAAGCGGCCGTCGATGCTCACCATCGGCTGCAACATGACGCAGGGATCCAGCGGCGGCGGCTGGTTCGCCAAGATGCCGGACGGGCGCACCGCGCTGGTGTCCAACACCTCGATCGGCACCCAGGACCACACCTCGCTGAGCGGCCCCTACCTGGAGACGGTCGCCAAGAACGCGCTGGACTACATCTCCAAGAAGCAGAAGTGACCGGCCCGCGGGACTGAGCGCACGGCCGGTCGGCGGACACGACCGGCGGACACGACCGAGGGACACGACCGACGGGGGACACAGAGATGCCGAAGACCCGACACCGGGCCCGGACCGCCTGCGCCGCGCTGCTCGCCGCGCTCGCGCTCACCACGACGGCCTGCGGCCCGGAGAACGAGGGCAGCGCCGAGGCCGCGGGCACCGGCGCGGCCACCACCGCCGCGGCGAGCGGCAAGCCCGGCTCGCTGCCGGGCGGTCTGGAGGAACTGACCCACTGGAAGCTCGACGACTGGGCCCGCTTCGTCGGCGAGAACGCCTTCGTCAACGAGGTGGCGCAGGGCCTGTGGTCGATCGCCAAGATGGAGAACGCCAAGCCGAGGCCGACCCCGGAGTACTCGCTCAAGTCGGCGACCACCACGGACGGCGTCGAGCGGGACGCCCCGCCGGCCGCCATCCCGGCCCGCCCGCAGCAGCACCCGTACAGCCCGGCGACCGCGGTGGTCGGCAAGATCTTCATGACCGCGCCCGAGGGCGACTCCATGTGCTCGGGCACCGTGGTCGCCGACCCGGCCAACCCCGGCCGCAGCAACCTGGTCTACACGGCCGCGCACTGCCTGCACGGCGGCAAGGGCGGCGCCTGGATGAAGGACATCACCTTCGTCCCGGGCTACAACCGTGACGGCCAGGCCAGCCGGGGCAAGCGGTACAGCGAGGAGCAGGTCTCCCCGTACGGCCGCTGGACGGCGGTGCGGGCGCTGGTCTCGCCGACCTGGGTCAAGGAGCGCGGCGTCGGCGCCAACGCGCAGTACGACTACGGGATCATCCGGGTGCGCAACGAGAACGGCTCCGGCAAATCGCTGGAGGAGACCGTCGGCAGCGCCGTCCCGATCTGGTTCAACGCCCCGCGCGACCAGATCACCTCGGCCTTCTCGTACGGCTACCCCGCCGAGCGGCCCTTCGACGGCATGGAGCTCAACCACTGCGACTCCACCGTCCGCCCGTCGAAGCTCTCCTTCGACCCGGCCCGCCCGCCGATGTACGTGATCGGCTGCACCATGACCGGCGGCAGCAGCGGTGGCGGCTGGTTCATCTCCAAGGAGGGCCGGCCGAACCTGATCAGCGTCAACTCGATCGGCAACCGCAACCCCTCCGAGTACATGGCCGGGCCCTCGCTGCAGGACCAGGCCAAGCAGGCCTTCGAGTACTTCGCCAAGAACGTGAAGTAGCCCGGCGGCCCGGGCACGACCACGGGCCCCGGCCCCTCCCGCGCGGTGCGGGAGGGGCCGGGGCCCGTTCGTCTGCCCGGGGCGACCGGCCGGTCAACCCGTGCCGGTCAGCCCTGGTCGGTCAGCCCTGGTCGGCCAGCGCGACCGAGAAGCGCTCCAGCTCCGCGGCCAGCTCGGCCGGCACCTTGGCCCGCAGCAGCGTGCCCTCGCCGGTGTGGTCGGTGGAGAGCAGCTCGCCCTCCGCGTGCACCCGGGAGACCAGGTCACCGCGGGTGTACGGGACCAGCGCCTGCACCTCGACCGCCGGACGCGGCAGCTCGTCGTCGATGAGCTTGAGCAGCTCCTCGATGCCCAGCCCGCTGCGCGCCGACACCACGATGGCGTGCGGCTCGCGGCGCAGCAGGCGCTGCAGCACGTGCGGGTCGGCGGCGTCCGCCTTGTTGATCACCACGATCTCCGGCACGTTCTGTGCGTCGACCGAGACGATGACCTCGCGGACGGCGGCCAGCTGCGTCTCCGGCTCGGGGTGCGAGCCGTCCACCACGTGCAGGATGAGGTCCGCGTCGGCGACCTCCTCCATGGTCGAGCGGAAGGCCTCGACCAGGTGGTGCGGCAGGTGCCGGACGAAGCCGACGGTGTCGGCCAGGGTGTAGATCCGGCCGCTCGGGGTCTGCGCCCGGCGCACGGTGGGGTCGAGGGTGGCGAACAGCGCGTTCTCCACCAGCACGCCCGCGCCGGTGAGCCGGTTGAGCAGGGAGGACTTGCCGGCGTTGGTGTACCCGGCGATGGCCACGGACGGCACCTGGTGGCGCTTGCGCTCCTGGCGCTTGGTGTCGCGGCCCTTCTTCATCTCGGCGATCTCCTTGCGGAGCTTCGCCATCTTCTCGCGGATCCGTCGCCGGTCCGTCTCGATCTTGGTCTCACCCGGACCACGGGTGGCCATGCCGCCGCCGGACGAGCCGGAGCCACCACCGCCCATCTGCCGGGAGAGCGACTGACCCCAGCCTCGCAGCCGCGGCAGCATGTACTGCATCTGCGCGAGCGAGACCTGCGCCTTGCCCTCGCGGGACTTGGCGTGCTGGGCGAAGATGTCGAGGATCAGGGCCGTGCGGTCGACGACCTTGACCTTGACGACGTCCTCCAGCTGGATCAGCTGGCCCGGGGTGAGCTCACCGTCGCAGACCACGGTGTCGGCGCCGCTCGCGGCGACGATGTCGCGCAGCTCCCTGGCCTTGCCGGATCCGATGTAGGTGGCCGCGTCGGGCTTGTCACGGCGCTGGATCACGCCGTCGAGCACCTCGGAGCCGGCGGTCTCGGCGAGGGCGGCGAGCTCGGCGAGCGAGTTCTCCGCCTCCTCGGCCGTGCCGTCGGTCCAGACGCCGACGAGCACCACGCGCTCCAGACGGAGCTGGCGGTACTCGACCTCGGTGACGTCCTGGAGCTCGGTGGAGAGGCCGGCGACGCGGCGCAGGGCGGCGCGCTCACTGCGGTCGTACTGGTCGCCGTCGTAGTGGTGGTCGAGGTCCTCGTCGATGGCCGCGAGGTCCTCGTCCATGAGGGCTTCCGCCCGGAGGCCGTCCAGGCGGCGGCGGGCGTCGGCGTCGTCGCGGGTGTCGAACGTGGAGGTCATTCTGTCCTTAGGCTGCTGGTACGGATGGCCAGGGCGACCGTATCGGACGGTCGCTACCGGAGTCTGCCCAGCTGCCGGCCCGACTATCGCTCGGGCGGGATGTGAGCCACTCCTTCGAGGCCGCGGGTGCCACTGGGGCTTTTCCGTTCGGAGAACGTCGCGGCCGGGCCGTGAATTCCCCACGATGGTCGCACGCCCGGAACCGGCCGGTCATCTCCATTTCCGGCGCCGTCGCCGTCCTCCCCCGGGCCCTCCCCCGCATGGCCGCCGCCCGGGCCCGCGCCGCCCGCCGCCGGCCGGGAGGCCGGGGCCGGGCCCTCCGGGGCGCACGGGCGGCCGACGTCGTACACCCCGGAGACCCGGTGCATCGCCCGCAGCAGGCCCGGCAGCGCCTGCGGCTCGGGTAGCTCCACGGTGTAGGTGTGCCGCACCCGCAGCTCCTGCGGGGGCTCGACCTCGGCCGAGACGATGCCCACGCCCTCGGCGGAGATGGCCGCGGTGAGGTCGGCGAGCAGCCGGGGCCGGTTGAGCGCCTCGGCGCGCAGGGTGGCCCGGTAGCCGTCCGGTGGTCCGCCGCCGGGCCGCCAGGCGACCTCCAGCACGACCCGCCCGGCCCCGCGCATCCGCTCGCCGGCCGGACAGCCGGTTCGGTGCACGGCCACCGAGCCGCCGCGAATGGCGTAGCCGTCGACCTCGTCCGGCGGCACCGGCGTGCAGCAGCGGGCCAGCCGGACCGGCGCGTCCGGACGGCCGGCCACGGTGACCGGGGCGGCGCCGCGTCCGGTGGGGCGCTGCGGGGCCGGGACGGGCTGCCCGCCGGAGGGGCCGGTGCGCACCACCGGCCGGCGGGCCGGGTGGTCGGCCAGCCAGCGTTCGATGGCCAGGCGCGCACCCGGCGTGCGGGCGTACCCGAGCCACTCGGGGGCCGGTCCCGAGGGCCGGGCGGCGGGGTCGCCGGGCTCGGTGAGCACGTCCAGCACGTCGCCGTCCCGCAGGGTGGTGGAGAGCGCGGTGAGCCGTCCGTTGACCCGGACGCCGATGCAGCGGTGGCCGGTGTCCTCGCCGAGCAGGTAGGCGGCGTCGACGCAGCTGGCGCCGGCCGGGAGCTGGAGCGTCGCGCCGCCCTCCGTGACCACGGTGATCTCGCGGTCGTCGGAGAGGTCGGCGGTGAGCGCCGACCAGAAGGCGTCCGGGTCGGGGGTCTCCTGCTGCCACTCCAGCAGCCGGCTCAGCCAGCCGGGGCGGGCCGGGTCGGTGCGGTCCAGCTCGTCCCCGCCGTCGGCGCCGGGCTGGCGCGGATCGCCGGGCTGCCGGGCGGCGGCGGGCTGTCCGGCGTCGGCGGACCGGCGGGAATCCGCGGACTGCCGGGAGTCCCCGGGCTGGCGGGCGTCCCCGGGCTGGCGCGGATCGCCCAGGGCGACCACGCCGGTCTCGGCCACCTGGTGCATCCGCCGGGTGCGGACCAGCACCTCGACCACCGCGCCGCCCTCCAGCGCCACCGCGGTGTGCAGCGACTGGTAGAGGTTGAACTTGGGGGCCGCCACGAAGTCCTTGAACTCCCCCGGCAGCGGCGTCCAGCAGGTGTGCAGTTCACCGAGCACCGCGTAACAGTCCGCGTTCTCCTCGACCACCACCAGCAGCCGCCCGAAGTCCGCCGGCTGGAGCCGTTGCGGCAGCCCGTCGGGGCCGGGCGCGGCGGTGCGCTTGAGCAGCACCCGGTGCAGCGAGACGCAGTGCCGGGGCCGGACGGTGACCTCGGCGGCGATCCCGGCCTCACCCAGCTGGCGGGCCAGCGCGGTCGCGAAGGGCTGCAGGAGGGTGTCCGGCTCGGCCTCGTACCCGGTCATCAGGGTGCGGGTGCGCGCGTACTCCTCGGGGTGCAGGGTGGCGAAGACGATGTCCTCCAGCTCCGCCTTGAGCACCTGGATGCCGAGGCGCTCCGCGAGGGGGATCAGCACGTCCCGGGTGACCTTGGCGATCCGGACCTGGCTGGCGGGCTTCATGTGCCGGATCGTGCGCATGTTGTGCAGCCGGTCGGCCAGCTTGATCACCATCACCCGGACGTCGTCCCCGGTGGCGACCAGCATCTTGCGGAAGGTCTCCGCCTCGGCGGCGGCGCCGAAGTCGACCTTCTCCAGCTTCGTCACCCCGTCCACCAGGTAGGCGACTTCGGGCCCGAAGCCCTCGCCGACCTGATCGAGGGTCAACTCGGTGTCCTCCACGGTGTCGTGGAGCAGCGAGGCGACCAAGGTGGTCGTCCCGGCGCCGAGTTGGGCCAGGATCATGGTGACGGCCAGCGGGTGGGTGATGTACGGCTCGCCGCTCTTGCGTTTCTGGCCGCGGTGGCTGGCCTCGGCGAGCCGGTAGGCCCGGGCGAGCAGGCCCAGGTCGGCCTGCGGGTGGTGGCGGCGGTGCGCCTGGACGAGCGGCTCGACGGCGTCCGGCAGGGGGCCGCGGCCGGTGGCCAGCAGCGC
>NZ_JBSGFD010000148.1:0-22145 GCF_053603215.1 Kitasatospora sp. NPDC004240
GGGGAGGGCCGAACGGCGGGCCCGGATGACGGCCCTCCCCACCCCCCCGGGCTCCGGGTCTCCCCGCCCGCCCCGGCGCGGGCCCCCCCCCCCCCCCGCCACCGGGAGGCGCTGGCGCTGTGGACGGGCACCGCGCTCTCCGGGGTGCCGGGCCCGTACGCCGAGCGGCAGCGCGAGCGGCTCGCCTGCGGGCGGCTGACCGTCCTGGAGGAACGGCTCGGCCTCGAACTCGCCCTCGGCGGGCACGGGCGGCTGGTCGAGGAGCTGACCGCGCTGGCCGCCGAGCACCCGCTGCGGGAGGGCCCGCGGGGGCTGCTGATGACGGCGCTGTACCGGGCGGGACGGCAGGCGGAGGCGCTGGAGGTGTTCGCCGACGCCCGCCGGGTGCTGGCCGGGGAGATGGGCGTGGAGCCCGGCCCGGGTCTGCGGCGGCTGCAGCGGCGTATCCTCCGCGCCGACCCCGGGCTCGCACCCGCGTCCGCCCCTGCGGCCCCGCCCGCCCCCGCGGTGTCGCCCGCGCCCTCGGTACCGCCGGGGCCCATCGCGCCGGCGGTACCGGCCCAACTGCCGCCGGACGTCGGCGACTTCACCGGCCGTACGGCCGAGGTCGAGCTGATCGCGGGCGCCCTCGCCGACGACCGCCGCCCGGGCCCGGCGGTCGTGGTGGTCACCGGAGCCCTGGGCGTCGGCAAGACCACCCTGGCCGTCCGGGCCGCCCGGACCGTCCGTGCGGCCTTCGCCGACGGCCAGCTCTACGCCGACCTGAACGGCACCCGGGGCGAACCCGCCGATCCCGCCGACGTCCTGGCGGGTTTCCTGCGCGCGCTCGGCGTGCCCGCCGAGGAGATGCCGGAGCGGGTGGCGGAGCGTGCCGGGCGCTACCGGGCCCTGCTCGCCGGACGGCGTGCCCTGGTGGTGCTCGACGGCGCCCGGGACGAGGCCCAGCTGCGCCACCTCCTGCCCGGTGAGGCGTCCGGGGCGGTGCTCGTCACCTCCCGCGCCCGCCTGGACGGGCTCGGCCCGTCGCCCACCGTGCACCTGGGCCGCCTGACGCCGGACGAGGCGCGGGAGTTCCTCTCCGCGGTGGCCGGCGGCCCCCGGATCGCGGCCGAGCCGGCGGCGGCCGAGGCCATCGGGGCGGCCTGCGGGCGGCTCCCGCTGGCCCTGCGCGTCGCGGCCACCAAGCTCGCCGCCCGGCCCGCGTGGAGCGTCGCCGCCTTCGCCGACCGGCTGCGCGACGAGCACCGGCGGCTCGGCGAACTGCGGGTGGGCGCGCTCGCCGTCGAGGCCGAACTCGCCCACGCCCTTGGGCTTTTGACGGACGGGACGGCCGATGCCCTGCCGCGCCTGGCCGCCCTGCCCCGCTTCGCCGACCTCCCCGGCTGCTCGGCGCCGGAGGCCGCCGTCGCCCTGGGCGTCCCGGAGGCCACCGCGGACCGGATCCTCGAAGCGCTCGCCGCCGCAGGGCTGCTGGACTCCCCGGCCCCGGGCCGCTACGCCCTCCACGACCTGGTCCGCCTCTTCGCGCTGCGCCCACGGCGGCCCGGCCCGGCCGGAGGGCCCTGAGCCCCGGGCGCGGACCCGACGCGGCCCCGGCCGGGAGTCCCGGGGACCCCCGGCCGGGGCCGGCCCCCGTCAGGCCTGTACGGCGCGGCGGACGCGGGTGGTGGTGAACAGCGCCGCGCCCGTGGCGACCAGGGCGAGCGCCGCCAGCCCGGCCGCGTACGAGTGGAAACTGCCGTACAGGGCGCCCAGCATCAGCGGCGGGACGAAGCCGCCGAGGCCGCCGGCGGCGCCGACGATGCCGGTGACCGAGCCGACCTGGTCCGCCGGGGCGAGCAGGGCGACCAGGGCGAAGGTGGCGCCGCTGCCGGTGCCGAGGGCCGCGGCCATGGTGAGGAAGGCGACCGTGCCGAGCGGGGCCAGGCCGGGGGTGAAGCCCTGGAGCACCGCGCCGCAGGCGACCACGGCCAGCGCCCAGCCGAGCACCCGGACGGGGCCGATCCGGTCCGAGAGCCAGCCGCCGACCGGCCGCATCAGCACCGCCAGCAGGACGAACCCGGCCATCCGGTTCGCCGCGTCGGCCTGCTGGAGGCCGTACGCGGTCTTGAGGTAGGTCGGGAGGTAGACCGCGAAGGCGACGTAGCCGCCGAAGGCGACGGCGTACAGGGCCGAGGCCTGCCAGGTGACGCGCAGTCGCAGCGCCGCGCCGAGCCGGCTGGCCAGCGGCGCGGCGGGCACGGTGCGTCCGGGGGCGTCGCGCAGCACCAGGAAGGCCACCACCGCGTAGGCGGCGAGCGCGATCGCGGTGATCACGAAGGGGGCGGCGACGCCGTGGCCCTTGACCAGGTTGACGGTGGTCAGGGCGCTGATCGCGGTGCCGCCCATGCCCGCGCCGAAGATCCCGACGGCGGTGCCGCGCCGCTCCGGGGGGAACCAGGCGTTGACGAAGGGCACGCCGATCGCGAAGGACGTGCCGCCGATGCCCAGGAAGAACCCGCCGACGAGCAGCGCGGTCAGCGAGGAGTGCCCGGCGAGGCCGAGGTACAGCACCGGCACGATGGTGGCGACGGACACCAGCGGGAACATCACCCGGCCGCCGTAGCGGTCGGTCAGCGCGCCCACCGGGATGCGGCCCAGCGAGCCGACGATCACCGGCACGGCGACCAGCAGGGACTGCTGGAAGGAGCTGAGCTCCAGCGAGTCCTTGAACCGCGGTCCGAGCGGGCTGATCAGCGCCCAGGCCCAGAAGTTGAGGGCGAAGCCGAGGGTGGCCAGCGCCAGCATCAGCGTCCGCCGCCCGGTGGTCGGCGCGGCCGCCGTCTCTCTGTCCCCGTGCGGGCGGGTGTCCATGGTGTGGTCTCCGTTCGTCGGTGCGCGACCGATCGGGCGTCGTCGCTCGGGGATCAGCCTGGTCGGTCCGGGGCTCCGTGCCGCCCCGCCGATGGTCCCGGCGACGGGGGCCGGTGGGCCTGAATCCCGCCGGCGCCTCCGGGCCTTCCGGCGAGAACGTGAGGGACCTTCGGCCCCCGCGCGAGCGGGCCCGCACTGCCTAGCGTTCGGCTCATGGAGGACGAGATGACGGCGGGTGGCTCCGGTGCCCGCGAGCGACAGGACTGGCCGCTGGCGGCGAGACGCCTGCTGACGCGGCGTGAGGTGTCGGCGGACGGCCGGGCCGTGTTCGGCGAGGGCGGGACCGAGTGGGAGGGCTTCTACCGGGACCGCTGGTCCCACGACAAGGTGGTGCGCTCCACCCACGGGGTCAACTGCACGGGGTCCTGCTCCTGGATGGTGTACGTCAAGGAGGGGATCATCACCTGGGAGCACCAGGCGACCGACTACCCGTCCATCGGCACCGACTGCCCGGAGTACGAGCCGCGCGGCTGCCCGCGCGGGGCCTCGTTCTCCTGGTACACCTACTCGCCCAGCCGGGTCCGCTACCCGTACGTGCGCGGCAAGCTGCTGAAGATGTGGCGCGAGGCCAGGCGCCGGCTGGGCGACCCGGTGGCGGCGTGGGCCGAGATCACCGGTGACCCGGCCAAGGCGCGGGCGTACAAGTCGGCGCGCGGCAAGGGCGGTCTGGTGCGCGCCGACTGGGACGAGGTGACCGAGCTGGTCGCCGCCGCCCAGGTGCACACCATCAAGACGTACGGCCCGGACCGGGTGGCCGGCTTCTCGCCGATCCCGGCGATGTCGATCGCGTCGTTCGCGGCCGGCGCCCGGTACCACTCGATGATCGGCGGGACGCTGCTGTCGTTCTACGACTGGTACGCGGACCTGCCCGTCGCCTCGCCGCAGGTCTGGGGCGACCAGACCGACGTGCCGGAGTCCGCGGACTGGTGGAACGCCGGCTACCTGATCATGTGGGGCTCCAACATCCCGGTGACCCGCACGCCCGACGCGCACTTCCTGACCGAGTCCCGCTACAACGGCACCAAGGTCGTCGCGGTCAGCCCCGACTACGCCGACAACGTCAAGCACGCCGACGAATGGCTCGCCCCGCACCCCGGTACGGACGGCGCGCTGGCCATGGCCATGGGTCACGTGGTCCTGCGCGAGTTCCTCGTCGACCGCGAGGTGCCGTACTTCCGGGACTACCTGCGCACGTTCACCGACGCCCCGTTCCTGGTCGCCCTGCGCGAGCACGAGCACGGTCTCGTCCCGGACGGCTTCCTCACCGCCGCCGACCTCGGGCAGGACACCGAGCACGCCGAGTCCAAGACCGTCCTCGTGGACTCGGCCACCGGCGAACCGGTCGTGCCGAACGGCTCGCTCGGCTTCCGCTGGGCGAAGGAGCAGGGCGACTGGAACCTCGACCTGGGCGAGGTCGTGCCCGAGCTGAGCCTGCTGGAGCGGGCCGAGGAGACGGTCGAGATCGCGCTGCCCCGCTTCGACGAGGGCGACACCGAGGGCGGCTCGGTCCTGGTGCGCGGCGTGCCGGTGCGCCGGATCGGCGGCAAGCTCGTCACCACCGTCTTCGACCTGATGCTCGCCCAGTACGGCGTGCACCGTCCCGGTCTGCCGGGCAGCTGGCCGACCTCGTACGAGGACGCGTCCCAGCCCTGCACCCCGGCCTGGCAGGAGACGATCACCTCCGTGCCGGCCGAGCAGGCGGCCCGGATCGGCCGCGAGTTCGCCCGCAACGCCGAGCGCACCAACGGCCGGTCCATGATCGCCCTGGGCGCCGGAACCAACCACTGGTTCCACTCCGACACCATCTACCGGGCCTTCCTGGCGCTGATCACCATGACCGGCTGCCAGGGCGTCAACGGCGGCGGCTGGGCGCACTACGTCGGCCAGGAGAAGGTCCGCCCGGTCACCGGGCAGCAGCACCTGTCGTTCGCCTTCGACTGGCAGCGGCCCACCCGGCACATGGCGGGTACCTCGTACTGGTACCTGAACTCCGACCAGTGGCGCTACGAGGCGTTCGGGCCCGACGAGATCGCCTCCCCGCTCGGCAGGGGGCGGTTCGAGGGCAAGGGCTTCGCCGACTGCCTGGCGCAGGCCGTGCGACTGGGCTGGACCCCCGGCCACCCCGGCTTCAACCGCAACCCGCTCGACCTGACCGACGAGGCCGCCGAGGCCGGCCGCCCGGTCGCCGAGCACATCGTCGACGAGCTGAAGTCCGGACGGCTGCGGTTCGCCGCCGAGGACCCCGACGACCCGGCCAACTTCCCGCGCGTGCTGACCGTGTGGCGGGCCAACCTGCTCGGCTCCTCCGGCAAGGGCAACGAGTACTTCCTGCGCCACCTGCTGGGCACCGACGGCGCCGTCCGCTCCTCGCAGACCCCGCCCGAGGGGCGTCCGAAGGACGTGGTGTGGCGGGAGGAGGCGCCCGAGGGCAAGCTCGACCTGCTGGTCACCATGGACTTCCGGATGACCTCGACCGGCCTGTACGCCGACGTCGTCCTGCCGGCCGCCACCTGGTACGAGAAGGACGACCTGTCCAGCACGGACATGCACCCCTTCATGCACGCCTTCACCCCGGCCATCGCCCCGCCGTGGCAGGCGCGCACCGACTACGACACCTTCATGACCCTCGCCGACCGGTTCAGCGAGCTGGCCGCCGACCACCTCGGCACCCGCACCGACGTCATCGCCGTGCCGCTGCTGCACGACACCCCGGACGAACTCGCCCAGCCGGGCGGGGTGGTGCGGGACTGGAAGACCGGCGAGTGCGAGCCGATTCCCGGCAGGACCATGCCGAAGCTGGCGGTCATCGAGCGGGACTACACCGCGATCGCCCAGAAGATGCGCGCCGTGGGCCCGCTGCTCGACACCCTGGGCACCACCACCAAGGGCATCACCGTCGTCCCGGACAAGGAGATCGAGGAACTCCGGCACCGCAACGGCACCGTCAAGGACGGCATCGCCGCCGGACGGCCCTCGCTCGCCACCGCGAGCCACATGTGCGAGGCGGTCCTCGCCCTGTCCGGCACCACCAACGGACGGCTGGCCACCGAGGGCTTCCGGGTCCTGGAGAAGCAGACCGGCAGCGAGGGCCTGGTCGAACTCGCCGCGGAGCGCGAGGCGGAGCGGATCACCTTCGCCGACACCCGCGTCCAGCCCCGCTCGGTGCTGACCTCGTACGAGTGGTCGGGCTCGGAGACCGGCGGGCGGCGCTACTCACCGTTCGTCATCAACACCGAGCACAAGAAGCCCTGGCACACCCTCACCGGCCGCCAGCACTTCTTCGTCCAGCACGACTGGATCACCGAGATCGGCGAGCAACTGCCCGTCTACCGGCCCCCGTTGAACTCGCCCCGGCACTACGGCGACGAGCACCTGAACGACGGCCGGGCCGAGGTCACGGTCCGCTACCTCACCCCGCACTCCAAGTGGTCCATCCACTCGAACTACCAGGACAACAAGCACATGCTCGACCTGTCCCGCGGTGGTCCGGTCATCTGGATGAGCACCGCCGACGCCGACAGGATCGGCGTCAAGGACAACGAGTGGATCGAGGCGTACAACCGCAACGGCGTCGTGGCGGCCCGCGCGGTGGTCACCCACCGGATGCCCGAGGGCACGGTGTACATGTACCACGCCCAGGACCGCAACGTGAACGTGCCGAAGACCGAGGTCAGCGGCAAGCGCGGCGGCATCCACAACTCGCTCACCCGGCTGCTGCTCAAGCCCACCCACCTCGCGGGCGGCTACGCCCAGTTCACCTACGCCTTCAACTACTACGGCCCCACCGGCAACCAGCGCGACGAGGTCACCGTGATCCGGCGCCGCTCCCAGGACGTGGAGTACTGATGAGAGTGATGGCGCAGATCGCCATGGTGATGAACCTCGACAAGTGCATCGGGTGTCACACCTGTTCGGTCACCTGCAAGCAGACCTGGACCAACCGCACCGGCGTCGAGTACGCCTGGTTCAACAACGTCGAGACCAAGCCCGGCGTCGGCTACCCCCGCCGCTACGAGGACCAGGAGCGCTGGAAGGGCGGCTGGATGCTCGACAAGCGCGGCCGGCTGGTGCTCCGCTCCGGCAGCCGCACCAAGCGACTGCTCTCCCTGTTCGCCAACCCGGACCTGCCCGGCATCGAGGACTACTACGAGCCGGTCACCTACGACTACGACAACCTGGTCAGCGCCCCCGCCGGGAACGACGTCCCGGTGGCCCGTCCCCGCTCGGTGCTCACCGGCGAGCCCACCCGGATCACCTGGGGCGCCAACTGGGAGGACAGCCTGGGCGGTACGCCCGAACACGGCGCGGGCGACCCCAACCTGCGCGGCGGCCTGGCCGAGAAGGTCAAGTTCGAGTTCGAGCAGACCTTCCTGTTCCACCTGCCCCGGCTCTGCGAGCACTGCCTCAACCCGGCCTGCGTCTCCGCCTGCCCGTCCGGCGCGATGTACAAGCGGGCCGAGGACGGCATCGTCCTGGTCGACCAGGACCGCTGCCGCGGCTGGCGGATGTGCGTCACCGCCTGCCCGTACAAGAAGGTGTACGTCAACCACGTCACCGGCAAGGCCGAGAAGTGCACCTTCTGCTTCCCGCGGATCGAGGCCGGCCAGCCGACCGTCTGCTCGGAGACCTGCGTCGGCCGGCTGCGCTACCTCGGCCTGGTCCTCTACGACGCCGACCGGGTCGGCGAGGCCGCGGCCACCCCGGACGAGAAGGACCTGCTCGACGCCCAGCGCAAGGTCTTCCTCGACCCCGACGACCCCGAGGTCGCGGCGGCCGCCCGGGCCTGCGGCATACCCGAGGACTGGATCGACGCCGCCCGCCGCTCGCCGGTGCGGGCCCTGATCTCGAAGTACAAGGTCGCCCTCCCGCTCCACCCGGAGTACCGCACCCTGCCGATGGTCTGGTACGTCCCGCCGCTGTCCCCGGTGCTCGACGCGGTCGGCGAGGCCGGCGGCAGCGCCGACGACCCGGACCACGTGTTCGCCGCCGTCACCCACCTGCGGATCCCGCTCGACTACCTGGCCAACCTCTTCACCGCCGGGGACACCGACGCGGTCGCCGGGGTGCTGATGAAGCTCACCGCGCTGCGCACCTTCATGCGCGGGCGTTCCCTCGGCGAGCCGGACGACGAGGCGCTGCTCAAGGCCGTCGGCCTCACCCCGGAGGACGCCGAGTCCATGCACCGGCTGCTCGCCATCGCCAAGTACCAGGACCGGTACGTCGTCCCCGCCGCGCACAAGGAGGACGCCGCCGCGCTCAGCGGGCTGGAGAACCGCTGCCCGGTCGAGGTCTCCGGGGACCGGCCCCAGAACGGCGGCCGGATCTCGCTCGGCATGCCCACCCTGCGCCGCCCGTCGGGAGACCACCGATGACCACCCCCACACCGATGACCACCCCGCGCACCGGCATCCGGCCCTCCACCCGGCCGTACCGCACGCCCCGGCAGACCGAGCAGCGGGTGCTCCTGCTGCGCCTGCTCTCCCTGCTGCTGCAGTACCCGGACGCCGAACTGGACGCCGCGCGACCCGCGCTGGCCGCCACCGTCGACGCCCTGGAACCCTCCCCGGCCGCCACCGAACTGGCCGCCTTCACCGCCTGGTTCACCGAGCAGCCCATCGACGCCCTGGAACGCCACTACGTCGAGGCCTTCGACCTGCGCCGCCGCTCCAGCCTCTACCTGACGTACTACCTGCACGGCGACACCCGCCGCCGCGGCATGGCCCTGCTCGCCCTCGCCCAGCGCTTCCGCGCCGCCGGCTGGGAGGCCGACGCCGCAGAACTCCCCGACCACCTCCCGGTCGTCCTGGAGTTCGCCGCCCTCGAAGGACCGGGCCCCGGCGAGGCGCCGCTGCGCCAGCACCGGCGCGGCCTGGAGCTGATCCGGCACGCCCTGACCGACGCCGACTCCCCGTACCGGCACCTGCTCGCCGCGCTCCTGACCCTGCTGCCGCCGCCCACCGAGGCGGACCTGGCGGCGGTCGCGGAGCTGGCCGCCGCGGGCCCGCCCGCCGAGGAGGTCGGCCTGGAACCGTACGCCGGCGACCTGTTCGCGCCGCCGCAGACCTTCGTACCGCCCGAGTCCGCGCCGCCCACCCTGATGCCGCTCACGCCTCTACCGCACGGTTCTCTTCCGCACGGTCCTCTTCCGCACGGCCCGATGCCGTCGTCCCCGATGCCGCCGCTGTCGCCCACCACCCCGGAAGGCCACCGATGAGCCCCGCAGGCACCCCCCTCGCCGCCGGCGCGAGCGGCGCCGACCTGCTCCTGTGGGTCGCGTTCCCCTACATCTGCCTCGCCGTCTTCGCGGTGGGACACGTCTGGCGCTACCGCCAGGACCAGTTCGGCTGGACCACCCGCACCAGCCAACTCCTGGAGCACCGCTGGCTGAGATGGGGCAGCCCGCTGTTCCACCTGGGCGCCTTCGCGGTGATCGGCGGCCACGTCATGGGCCTGGTCATCCCCGCCTCGTGGACGGAGGCGGCCGGGATCTCCGAGCACACCTACCACCTGGCGGCCGTCTGGCTCGGCACCCCGGCCGGCATCGCCATGATCGCCGGACTCGCCATGCTCTGCGCCCGGCGGCTGCTGACCCGGCGGATCCGCCTCGGCACCGACCGCAGCGACAAGCTGCTCTTCCCGCTGCTCGCGGCGACCGTCCTGCTCGGCTTCGCCGCCACCGCGGTGCACAACACCACCGGCGGCGGGTACGACTACCGGTCCACCATCTCGGTCTGGTTCCGCGGCGTCTTCGCCCTCCAGCCGCAGCCCGAGGCGATGACCGGCGCCCCGCTGCTGTTCCAGCTGCACGCGATCACGGCCTGCCTGCTCTTCGCCGTCTGGCCGTTCACCCGGCTGGTCCACGTGTGGAGCGCCCCCATCGGCTACCTGATCCGCCCCTACCTGGTCTACCGCCGGCGCACCGCCCCGACGGCCCGGACCACCCGCACGGCGCCTCAGCGCCGCCGCGCCTGACACGAAAGGCCCGAGGTGCACCCGATGAAGAGCTGGATCGCAGCGGTCAGGAACGAACTCGGCATCGACCTCGACGTCGACGAGCAGGTCACCGAACTCCTCGGCATGACCCGGGTCGTCGCCCACGGAGTGGCCCGGCCCGCCGCGCCGCTGACCGCGTTCCTGGTCGGGTACGCGGCCGCCCGCGCCGGCGGCGGACCGGCCGCGGTCACGGCGGCCAACCGCAGGGTCGGCGAACTGGCCGAGCGCTGGACGGCCGAGGCGGCCGGGCGGTACGAGGAGGCGGGTCCGCACGAGGTGGCCGGGCAGCACGAGGCGGCCGGGCGGTACGAGGAGGCGGGAACGGCATGAACCACCAGACCCTCGCCGAACGCGCCACCGCGCACGGCACCGACGGCCGGGCCCTGAGCTGGGACCGGGCCCGCTCCGCCGCCTGGCGCGGCGCCGGACAGCCCCTGCCCGCCGTCGCCCGCACGCTCCACGACGCCCTCGGCCACACCCTCGCCGCGCCGCTGACCGCGCTCACCGACCTGCCCGCCTTCGACACCTCCGCCATGGACGGCTGGGCCGTCTCCGGCCCCGGCCCCTGGCGGCTGCGCGCCGACGGCATCCTCGCCGGCCGGACCCCCGCCGGACCGCTCGCCCCCGGCACCGCCGTCCCCATCGCCACCGGCGCGCCCCTGCCACCCGGCGCCACCGCCGTCCTGCGCCACGAGCACGGCGGGCCGGGGACGGCCGACGGGCTGCTGCACGACCACGGGCCGCGGCCGCTCACCCACGGCCGCGACGTCCGCCTTCGCGGCCAGGAGTGCCACCGGGGCGATCCGCTGCTCCCGGCGGGCACCACCGTCACCCCCGCCGTGCTGGGCCTGGCCGCCGCCGCCGGGTACGACCGGCTGGCCGTCCGCCGCCGCCCGACCGTGGAACTGCTGCTCCTCGGCGACGAGTTGCTGACCTACGGCCGCCCGCGCGAGGGCCGGGTCCGCGACGCGCTCGGCCCGCTGCTGCCGCCCGTCCTGCGTGGCGCGGGCGCCGAGGTCATCGGCATCCACCGGGTCGCTGACGATTACGGCCTGCTCGGCGAGGCGCTGCGCGCCTCGACCGCCGACGTCGTGGTCACCACCGGCAGCACCGCCGCCGGGCCGGCCGACTTCCTGCACGGCGCGCTCACCGCGGCGGGCGCCCGGCTGCTGGTCGACTCCGTCGCCGTACGGCCCGGCCACCCGATGCTGCTCGCGGAACTGCCCCCCGCCCCCGACGGCCGCACCCGCCGACTGGTCGGCCTGCCCGGCAACCCGCTCGCCGCCGTGGCCGGCACCCTCACCCTCGCCCTGCCGCTGCTCGCCCGCCTCGCCGGCCGTACGGACCCCGTCCACCACGCCACCGCCGCCACCGACCTGGCGGGCCACCCCCGGGACACCCGCCTGCAGCCGGTCACCCTCGCGGCGGGCACCGCCGCCCCGCTGCCCTTCGACGGACCGGCGATGCTGCGCGGCCTCGCCCTCGCCGACGGCCTCGCCGTGGTCCCCCCGGGCGGCGCCCCCGCCGGCGCCGTCGTCGAGGTGCTGGACCTCCCCGGACACGGCCGGGCGCTGTCGGCGGCGCCCGTCGGCGCGGTGCGATGATGTCCGGCATGACGGACCCGCACACCCCCGGTGACGGCGTGATCGTGGACGACCTGCTGCGCGAGGCCGCCGCCGACGCGGCCGGCGCGCTCTG
The DNA here is from genome assembly GCF_053603215.1 of Kitasatospora sp. NPDC004240. NCBI lineage: Bacteria > Bacillati > Actinomycetota > Actinomycetes > Kitasatosporales > Streptomycetaceae > Kitasatospora > Kitasatospora sp. NPDC004240. Next base: position 11,605 of record NZ_JBSGFD010000148.1, read on the forward strand.
GCGGCTGACCGGCGAGGACCGCCAGCTCGACGCCAACGTGGTGCGGATGCGGCCGGACGCCACCGTCGCCGACCACGTCGAACCGGACCTGGACGTGCTGGTCCTGGGCCTTTCCGGCGAGGGCACGCTGCGCTGCGCGGGCACCGCCCACGACCTGCGGCCCGGTGTGCTGCGCCTGGTGCCCCGCGGCGCGGCGCGCGGGGTCTCGGCGGGCCCGGACGGCGTGGTCTACCTGACGGTGCACCGCCGGCGCCCGGGCATGGCCATCCGCCCCCGGCCCTGAGCACGCGGGTCCCGGCCCTGAGCATGCCGTGACGGACCCCGGCCCGGGACACGGCCGGGACGGGGACGGGACGGGGACGGGGCGACCGCCTCATGCGGGTGGGGCGTGCGGCCCGCGACGGTGGGGAGCGGAAGGCGATCCCCGTCCAGGAGAAGAACCGTCATGCTGCATCACTCGTTGCACAAGCTGCGTGAGGCCGATCTGCTCCGCGAGGCGGAGCGGGAGCGGGCCGTCCGGGCCCTCCGGGCCGCGACGGAGGGCCGGTCCGACCCGGCCGGGAGCGCACGCCGGCGCGGTCTCGTCCCGGCCCTGGTCCGGCGGTGGTCCGCCCGGGCCTGAGTGCCCGCCTCCGGGCACCCACCCCCGAGCACCCACCTCCGAGCGCCCGCACCCCCGGGCACCCACCCCCGGGCACCCACCCCCGGGCACCCACCTCCGAGCGCCCGCACCCCCGACACCCCGGTGGCGGGGGTGCGGCATGCGCCGGGGCCCGTCGTGGGCCCGGCCGTTCCGGATGCCGGGGCCGGGGAGGTCCGAGATGATCGGGGGTGGGCGCACCGCGCGGCAGGACGATCCGCGGTGGCTCTCCGGGCGGCCCGGTCAGGGGCGGGCGCCACCCTGGTCACCGGCCGGCAGGAGGCCTGCGATGTCCCCGAAAGCCTCGAAACCCCCGAAACTCCCGAAGATCGCGGGCTCCGCGACGGTGATGCGCGCGGTGGTGCACGCCACGCCAGAGGAGCGGGCGGCCCTGGGCAAGGCGGCCCGCAGGCGCGCGCCGCGCTCGGGCCACGCCGTGTACGAGCCGGCGCGGAAGCGGCCGGACCCGCTGGCCATCCTGGAGGACCAGTCGTCGCGCCGGGTCGCCGAGCTGGTGCCGATCCGCTACGGCCGGATGAGCGAGTCCCCGTTCCGCTTCTACCGCGGCGCCGCGGCGATCATGGCCTCCGATCTGGCCGGCTCGCCGGACTCCGGGATCAGGGTCCAACTCTGCGGTGACGCCCATATGTTGAACTTCCGGCTGCTGGCCTCCCCGGAGCGGCAGCTGGTGTTCGACATCAACGACTTCGACGAGACCCTGCCCGGCCCCTGGGAGTGGGACGTCAAGCGGCTGTCGGCCAGCCTGGTCATCGCCGGCCGGGCGAACGGCTTCGAGGAGGACGAGCGTTCCGCCGTCGTGCGCGCCGCGGTCCGCTCGTACCGCGAGGCGATGGGCCGGTTCGCGGGCATGCGCAACCTGGACGTCTGGTACACGAGGATGGACGCGGACCGCCTCCAGGAGCTGGCCGCCGGGCGGATCCGCAAGCGCGGGCAGAAGCTCCTGGCGCGGGCCATGGACAAGGCCCGCACCCGGGACAGCCTGCAGGTCTTCGACAAGCTCACCGAGACGGTGGACGGGCGCGCCCGGATCGCCGCCGACCCCCCGCTGCTCGTCCCGCTCACCGACCTGCTCCCGGCCGTCACCCGCGAGGCCCTGGAGGGCCGGTTCAACGAGCTGGTCAGGAGCTACGGCCGCACCCTGTCCTCGGACCGGCGCACCCTGCTGGAGGACTACCGGCTGGTGGACGTGGCCCGCAAGGTGGTCGGCGTGGGCAGTGTCGGCACCCGCTGCTGGATCTTCCTGATGCTCGGGCGGGACGGCCGCGACCCGCTGTTCCTGCAGGCCAAGGAGGCCGACACCTCGGTCCTCGCCGCGCACGTCGGGGAGAGCCGGTACGCCAACCAGGGCGAGCGGGTGGTCTCCGGGCAGCGGCTGATGCAGGCGACCAGCGACATCTTCCTCGGCTGGGAGCGGGTCGAGGGCTTCGACGGCAGGAACCGCGACTTCTACGTCCGCCAGCTGCGGGACTGGAAGGGCATCGCGGTGGCGGAGGACATGGTGCCGGAGGGCATGCTGGCCTTCGGCGAGCTGTGCGGCGCCACGCTGGCCCGCGCGCACGCCAGGTCCGGGGACCGGATCGCCATCGCCGCCTACCTCGGCGGCGGGGACGCCTTCGACCGCGCGCTCGCCGAGTTCGCCGAGGCGTACGCCGACCAGAACGAGCGGGACCACCGGGCGCTCCTCGACGCGATCCGCTCGGGCCGGCTGCGGGCCGAGGACGTGGTGCCCTCCGGGTGACCCCCCGGGTACGACGATGCCGCCGCACCCCCGAGGGGGTGCGGCGGCATCGTCGTTGTCCGGTCGGCCTTACCTGGTGAGGCCGGCCTTGACGGAGCAGACGGGCCAGGCGCCGGGGCCCTGGGCGGCGAGGACCTTCTCGGCGACGGCGATCTGCTGGGCCTTGGTGGCCTGGTGGGCCTGGGCGGCGTAGGCCTTGCCGCCGAAGGCGGCCCAGGTGCTGGAGGTGAACTGCAGGCCACCGTAGAAGCCGTTGCCGGTGTTGATGGCCCAGTTGCCGGTGCTCTCGCACTGGGCGACCTTGTCCCAGACGGAGGCGGGGGCGGCGGAGGCGGAGTTCGCCGTGACGAGGCCGGCCACCGGGAGTGCGGTGAGCGCCCCGGCCATCAGAGCCATCCGGACGGCACGCTTGCGGCGCTTCGGGGCGGCGGTGGTGGTGGTGGCAGCGGTGGTCTCGTTACGGAAGATCATGCGGTTCCTCTCGCGGGGGTTGTGCGGGCGCACGGAACCAGGCCCTGGGGGCTTGGTGTGTCGGGTCGTGCGGCGTCCGCCTGGGGTGGCACCGATCCGGGCCGGGGGCCCTGGTGAGCGGCTTGCTCGGTGCAACGGGTTCGAAGTTACGGGGGCCCCGGGGTGGTTTCAAGGATTCGAAGGTTTGGGCACGTCAGGGCGCTGTTACCGGCCGTAAGGATCAAGAAATTGCGATGATTTGAAGTCATATGTCCGTTTTTCCAAGATCGAACAGGGCCGGGAAGTGGTCGGGGCCACACCGGAACCCCTGTGAGGCCACGCACATCGTCGGCAGCGCGTGACGACGCATCGGCCCTCCGTGCCGGAACCACCGCCCCGCCACCCGCTCCCGGGTGGCCCCGGCCACAGCCGTCACCGTCCGTACGCCACCCCTTCGTCCACGGTCACCCTCGGCACCCGTCCGAGGCCCTGCCACGCCCCCTGCCACGGCTCCGTACCGCCGTCGCCGGGCCGGCGGCCCGCGCCGGGTGACGCCCGGTAGCGGTCGCCCCCCGGCAGCGGTTAACTGGGAGTGAGCAGGGCAGGAGATGGAGGCCCGGCCATGGAATGTCCCCACCCGTACGGGTTTCACGCCGAGGTACGCGCACGCTACGCCACCACCGGTGCGGAGGTGGCCCGGCTGATCAGCGCCGTTCCCGAGGACGGGTGGACGGCGCCCACCCCCTGCCGCGGCTGGGACGTCCGCACCCTGGTGAACCACCTCGCCGCGCAGCACCTCTGGGTCTGCCAGGCGGTCGCCGGGTACACCCCGGAGCAGATCGGCCACCGCTTCGAGGGCGACGTCCTGGGCCGCAACCCCCTGGGCGTGTGGGCGATGGCCGTCGAGTCCGCCCTCCGCGCGCTCAACCAACCCGGCGCCCTCGACCTCCTGGTGCACGTGCCGTACGGGGTCCGCGACGTGGGCGGGTTCGCCCGCGAGCTGACCGCCGAGACCGTCGTGCACGGCTGGGACCTGGCCCGGGCGCTGGGCGAGAGCGGCCGGATGCACGGGGCGGACGCCCGGTACGCGCTCGCCGAGTTCCGCGGCTACCGCGATCTCGCCGGCAGCGGACGCTTCGACCCGCCGCTCACCCCGCCGCCGGGCGCGGACGCCCAGGAGCTGCTGCTCGCCCTCACGGGCCGCGACCCGCAGTGGTCCGCCGAACGCCTCTGACCGCCCGGCCCGCCCAGCCCGCCTGTCGGGCTCCGTGTACCGCTACCGCCCCAGCTCCTCCAGGACGGCCTTCGCCGCGTTGTGCCCCGGGATGCCGCTGACGCCGCCGCCGCGGACCGCACCGGCCCCGCAGAGCAGCACGTCCGGGTGGGCCGTCGCCACGCCCCAGCGGGCCGCCGCACCCGCCGGATCCCCGGCGCCGGAGCCACCGTCCGCGGCGTCCACGGCGTCCGCGGCGTCCTCGGGGGCGAACGGGAACGCGAGGTCCCGGTGGAAGATGTGCCCGCCCGGCAGACCGAGCTCCCGCTCCAGCTCCGGCGGCGTCCGGGCCTCCAGGCAGGGCCGTCCGTCGGCGTCCCGCGCCAGGCAGTCGGCGATCGGCTCGGCCAGCACCTCGTCGAGCCGCGCCAGGCTCGCCGCCAGGGCGCGCTCCTTGGCCGCCGGGTCGGTGAACAGCCGCGCGGGCATGTGCAGACCGAACAGGGTCAGCGTCTGCAACCCCTGCCGGACCGCCTCCGGCCCCAGGATCGACGGGTCGGTCAGCGTGTGGCAGTAGATCTCGGACGGCGGCGCGGTGGGCAGCCGGCCGGCCGCCGCCTGCGCGTACGCCGTCTCCAACTCCCGGTAGCCCTCGGCGATGTGGAAGGTCCCCGCGAAGGCGTCGCGCGGATCCGCGGCGGCGTCCAGCAGCCTCGGCAGCCGGCGCAGCACCATGTTGACCTTCAGCTGGGCGCCCTCCGGCGCGGGCCCGGCCGGTTCCTCGCCGAGCAGCCGGGCCAGCGTCGCGGGCGCGGCGTTCACCAGCACCCGGCGGCCCGCCACCGTCCTCTCCGCGTCCCCGTGCCGGTACGAGACCTCGGCCGTGCCGGTGCCGTCGGTGGCCACGGCGGTGACCTCGCAGCCCGTCCGGATCTCGGCGCCGGCCGCCAGCGCGGCGTCGGCCAGGGCCCGGGTGACCGCGCCCATGCCGCCGACCGGGACGTCCCAGTCGCCCGTCCCGTTGCCGATCACGTGGTAGAGGAAGCAGCGGTTCTGCCGGAGCGAGGGGTCGTGGGCGTGGGTGAAGGTGCCGATCAGCGCGTCCGTCAGCACCACGCCGCGGACCAGGTCGTCGGCGAAGGTCCGCTCGATCGTCTCGCCCAGCGGCCGTTCGAACAGCGCCTCCCAGGCGGCGTCGTCCGCGATCAGCCGGCGCAGCCCGTCCCGGGAGGGGAGCGGCTCGGTGAGGGTGGGGAAGACCCGTTCGGCGACCCGCCCGGTCATCCCGTAGAAGCGCTGCCAGGCCTCCCACTCCCGGTCCGCACCGGTGAGTGCCCGGAAGGACTCCCGGGTCCGCTCGGGGTCGGCCGCGTCGACCAGCAGCCCGGTGGGCTTCCCGTCCCGGACGGTGGGCGTGTACGAGGAGATCCGGCGCCGTCGCAGGTCCAGCCGCAGCCCCAGGTCCGCCACCAGCGTCCGGGGCAGCAGGCTCACCAGGTACGAGTACCGCGACAGCCGGGCGTCCACCCCCGCGAAGGCCCGCGTCGACACCGCGGCCCCGCCGACCTCCGGCAGCCGCTCCAGCACCAGCGTCCGTAGTCCGGCGCGCGCCAGGTACGCCGCCGCCACCAGTCCGTTGTGCCCGCCGCCGACGATCACCACGTCGTGCCGGGCCGACGAGTTCGTGTCCACGCGGTCACGCTACGCCTCCGCGCGGGGACGCGGAACGGGGCGTACGTCGAACGGGGCGTACGTGGAGGGGGGCCGCTACTCGACCGGGGATCTCGGGGTGTGGCGCGCGGTGCGGCCCACCTCCGGCATCGGTGACGCCGGGTGGCGGCGCTGCCGGCGCAGCCAGAGGTACAGCAGCAGGCAGGGCAGCAGGATGCCGCCGACGGTGAGGACGACGAACGCGGCCCGGCTCTCGATGTGCCCGACCAGCCAGGCGAAGTTCTGCCCGAAGAAGCCGACCACGAAGGACAGCGGGAGGAACACGGTCGCGATGATCGTGAGCCGCTCGATCGTGGCGCTCTGCCGGAGGTTGATCCGGTTCTGCTCGACGGAGATCACCGCGATGTTGGCCTCCAGCACGGTGGCCAGCAGGTCGCGTTGGGCGGCGACCTCCTCGTTGACCAGCAGGAGGTGGTCGTGCACGTCGCGGAAGTACGGCAGCAGCTCGCCCGGTGACCGGCCGGGCTGGAGGCGGCGGGCGAGCACGGCGAGCAGCGGGTGGACGGCGCGGTAGAAGTCGGTGGCCTCGCGGCGCAGGAAGTAGATCCGCTCGGTCGGGGCGGCCGTACCGGAGAACACGGTGGCCTCGATCTGCTCGATGTCGCGTTCGAGCTCGGTGACGACGGGCGCGTAGCTGTCGACCACCTGGTCGAGGATCGCCCACAGGGTGGAGCCGCTCCCGGCCCGCAGCAGTTCGGGGCGGCGTTCGAGCCGGCCGCGGGCGCCGGCCAGCTCGCTGGCGATGCCCTGCCGCACGGTGATGACGAAGTGCTCGGCGAGGAACACGCTGATCTCGCCGGTGTCGATCTCCTCGCGCTCGTCGTCGTAGCGGGCGGTGCGCAGGATGATCAGTTCGGTGCCGTCCTCGTACTGCTCGGCCTTGGGCCGCAGGTGGAAGGCCTGCGCGTCCTCGACGGCCAGCTCGTGCAGTCCGAAGCTCTCGCGCACCCGGTCCAGTTCCTCCGGCGCCGGCTCGAACAGGCCCAGCCACACGAAGCCGCCCTGGTCGCAGCGCGCCGCGGCCTCCTCCAGCGACATGGGCCCCTCGTGCTGCCGACGTCCGTCGCGGTAGTGCGCGCAGTCGACGATCATGGCCTGCCTCCTCGCACCCGGCGGTCCACGCCGCGCGCCGCGCGCCGCAGTGCTGAGTGCCGTGTGCCGCGCGTGCCGTGTGCGGCGTCGGCGGAGGCGTGGCGCGCCGTGGACGCCTCACAGCAACAGCCTCCTCCGATTCCCCCGGACGTGCTGCCCGGCTCCTTCGGACGCGCTGCCTCCGGGCGCGCTTGCCCGGTCGGGCACCGAGGTCTTCCCATTCGGCCCATCGACATATTCAGTCCATCTGCATATGGTGTTGATCAATCGGTCCGAGGACGGCTTCGACAGCCGTACGGGACCGCCCCGCGCATGCGCTCCGCACCGCCCACACCCATCCGCGTCTCCACGCGCCTTCCGGAGAGGACCGCAGTGCATCACCGTTCACGCACGTCCCGGACGTCCCGAGTGCCCCGTACGACCCGGCTGCCCCGACCGCTCGGCGCCGGGGCGGCCGCCGCCCTGAGCCTGAGCCTCGGCCTGAGCCTGGGCCCGGCCGCTCCGCCCGCGCTGGCCGGACCGGCCGGCGACCCCGACCCCGTACCCGGCCTGGTCGCCGGCCGGGGGACCGCCGCCCCGCAGCTCGTCACCGGCCTCGCCGAACCGGCCCCGGGCGACCCGGCCGCCGCGGCCCGGGCCCACCTCGCCGCCCACCCCGACCGGTACCGGGTCGACCCCGGCCAGCTGGTCGAGGCCGGCACCGGGCCCGTGGCCGACGGCCGGCGGACCGTCAGGTTCCAGCAGCGGCACGGCGGCATCCCGGTGCTCGGCGCGCAGTACCTGGTCCGGCTCGCCGGCGAGGGCGCCGACCAGCGGGTCGAGTCGGTCGCCGGCAAGTACTTCACCGGACTCACCGCGCCCACCGCCCCCGCCGTCCCGGACGCGATGCTGCGCCTGCTGGCCGTCGGCGAACTCCGGGACCCGGCCGACCGGGCCGCGGCCGTCGCCGAGGACCACGGGCCGGTGATCCTGCCCGACGGTGCCGGCCGGCTTGCCCGGCACTTCACCGTCCGGGGCACCGGCCCGGGCGCCGGCGCCCGGCCGGCCCGCGAGGTCTACGTGGACGCCACCCTCGGGGTGGTCGCCCTCGTCCACGACGCGCACGGCCCCTCCGCGGCCACCGCCACCACGGCCGCCGCCGCGTCCGCGGCGCCCCGCGCCGCCACCGCGCCCGGTGTCGAGCCCGGTGTCGAGCCGGCCACCGGGACCGCGCCGGACGTCCACGGCCGCCCGGTCACGGTGAACACCGGCCGCCTCCCGGACGGGAGCCACCGCTTGGTCGACCTCACCCGGCCGGCCACCGTCACCACCTACGACGCGGCCGGACGCGACTACCTCGACCTCGACCGCGAGGTGCCCGCCGACGTGCTCCCGGTCGCCTCCCCGACCCCCGACTTCCCGACCTCGACCGGCACGATCGGGGCCACCGACGCCCACGTCAACGCCGGCATCGTGGCCGACTTCTACCGCACCCGCCTCGGCCGGGAGGGCATCGACGGCAAGGGCGGCCCGATCGTCTCCGTGGTCAACGTGACCGACGGGGGCGCTCCCCTCGCGAACGCGGCCTGGGACGGGAAGAAGATGATCTACGGCACCGGCGACTCCCGGTCCTTCCCCTACTCCGTCGCCCTGGACGTGGTCGGGCACGAGATGACCCACGGTGTCATCGCCCGCACCGCCGGGCTGGAGGGCTTCGGCCAGCCCGGCGCCATGAACGAGGCCCTGGCCGACTACTTCGGCAACGCCATCGAGGTGACCGCCCGCGGCCTGTCGATGAACGACCCGCGGGCCGGCCTGCTCGGCGAGAGCCTCTGCCGCACCGGCACCCCGGAGAGCTGCGCCACCCGCAGGCTGGACGTGCGCCGGACCACCGTCGACGACTTCCTCGGCGCCGGGAAGGAGGTCGACAGCGCCGGTGCGCACCTCAACGCCGACATCTTCGGCGGCGCGCTGTGGGACGTCCGGCGCACCCTCGACCCGCTCCTCGCCGACGAGCTGATCTACCGCGCGCTCACCGACCACCTCACCCCGCTGGACGACTTCGTCGACGGCCGCAACGCGGTGCTCGTCGCCGGCCGGGAGCTCAACCTCAGCCGGGCCCAACTGCGCACGGTGGCGGCCGCGTTCGACGCCCACGGCATCCGGCCCGGCTGGCAGCAGCGGCTCGGCCTGGACAGCCGCCCGCTGCTGCACGACCTGTCCGCCCCGACCGGCCCGGCGGTCGCCGACGGCCGCTGGGTGATGACCAAGGCCGCTCCGAACGCGGGCTCCCCGCTCTACACCGGGCCGGTGAACGGCGGCGGCACCCCGACCCGGCTGAGCCCCGAGGACAACCGCGCGCACAGCTGGGCCTCCACCGACGGCCGGTCCGCCGCGTGGCTCGCCCTCGGCACCGACGCCCAGGGCACGTGGGGGGTGGAGGTGCTGACCCGCTCGCTGTCCGGCGGCCCGGTCCGCAGCCTCTTCCGCGCCTCGGACCGGATGCCCGGCGACATCCGGATATCCGGCGGTGACATCGCCTACCGGGTGTCCGACCCCGCCACCGGGTTGAACCGGATCCACCTCTCCCGTAACGGCGCCCCGACGGTGGAGATCCCGCTCCCCGAGAGCCACGACCTCTCCGACCTCACGCTCAAGGACGGCATCCTCGGCTGGTCCGAGCACTGGACGGGGGAGAAGGGCGAGGTCCACGCCGTGACCGCCTACTCGATCGCCACCGGCAAGGTCATCGCGCAGTACCTCACCGGCGACCCCCGGACCGCGACCTCCTCCACCCTGCTCGCCGGCGGACGGCTGCTCTGGCTGGAGACGACCGGTCAGGGCAAGGAGGCCCGCAGCACGATCCGCTCCGGCGCCCTGGACGGCTCCGGCACGACCGACCTGCTGCCCGGCCGCGGCCCGGACGCCCCGCGCATCACCTCGCTCACCGCCTCCGACCAGGCCGTCACCTACACGTACGCGAGCGCCAAGCCCACCACCGGCTGGTCCAACGCCGCGCTGCCCAAGCTCTGGCAGCTCCCGATCACCGGCGGCACCGCCCAACGGGTCTCCTGCAACCGCGGCGGCCAGTACCTGCCGGCAGCCGGCTGGGGCACCCAGGTGCTGTGGCTGGACGCCACCACCGGCGTCAGCGACCTGGTGGTCCGCGACCGCCCGGCGGGCACCTGCTGACCACTTCCGATCCGGCCGGCCGGACCCCCTCTCCCCGGGGTCCGGCCGGTTCGCCCAGGTCACCGGGCATTGTTTGCATCCGGTCGGGGATGGGCGTAGTGTTTCCTAGTCGCTCGGCAGGGAGCACCGGACACGCATCGGCGCGGACGGTCCCGGGGCGGCCAATCCCTTGAAACATCACTTCCGGTTCGCGCCGGGTCGCGTCTCGACGCGGGCCGGGCGTATTTCGGTGTGCGCGTTTAAATGGGTTGCGGCCGATTCGCTTTTCGGAGCGGGGATCGGCTAGAGTTTGAAACGTCGGACGGGACATCAACTCCCGGAAGGCGAAAGCGAGTCAGGGAAGTGAAACTCCGGCGGAAAGCCGGGGCGGAAAACATCTGATAAGCTGGGAACACGAAAGAACGAAGCGCCCGGAGGGCCCGCTGGAAGGCGGTCCGAAGGAAGTGTCCGTTCCTTGAGAACTCAACAGCGTGCCAAAAGTCAAC
>NZ_JBSGFD010000149.1:0-22145 GCF_053603215.1 Kitasatospora sp. NPDC004240
GATCAGCACCCCACCGGCGCCGGCGGTCAGGGCCAGCGCGGTGCCGTTGCCGCCGGTGTGCGCGAGGTCCGCCCCGGCCTCGCCGGAGCGCGCGGCGCCCGAAGTGGCGGCGGAGGATGCCGTGGTGGACGCGGTGGGCGCGGTGTCGCCGGCCGGGTCCGCGTCGTGCACACCGGCCGGGTCGTCGTCGCCCTCCGGGTCCGGGACGGAGGCGTCGGCGGAGGGCGTGGCGGCGGCGGTGGGAGGCACCACCACGGCGGCCCCGCCGGCGGCGGGGGCGGGAGCGGAGGTGGCAGCGGCTGCGCCGCCGAGGGTGACGGTGACGGTGGCCCGGTCGGCGTCCAGTGCGCCGACGGTCACGGTCAGGCCGGCGGCCTCGTCGCGGAGCGTGGTGACGGCGCCGTCGAGGTTGCCCGAGGAGGGGGTGAGAGGGCTGGCCTTCCGGTACTCGCCACCCGGCACCCGGTAGGCGTAGACCCCGTTCAGGCGGCCGTCCAGGGTGTCGGCCTGCCGCCGGTACTCCAGGACCAGCCGGTCGTGGCCCACCGGCACCTCCAGCGCGCGCACGCCCGGGTCCTTCCCGTACAGGGGCCGCAGGGTGAAGGTGCCGGAGGCGGTCACCCGCTGGTGCTCGCCGGTGCCGAGCCAGCCGGTGTGGATGAGCTGGGTGGCCGACAGCCCGACGCCGGTTCCCCCTCCGCCCATGGGCGACTTCCTGCCGACCCCGGCGGGTTCGCCGCAGGCGGCCAGGGCGCCGTTCGCGCACACCCGGCGCAGCTGGTGGGGCAGGCCGAGGTTGTGGCCGAACTCGTGCGCGACCGCCGCCAGCGACGGGGTGCCCTTGCCGGCGTTCATCCAGCTGACCGGGCCGCCGACCTGGGCCAGCCCGGCCCAGGCGCAGGGCACGCCGGGCAGGACGATGGACAGGCTGTCGTAGTCCTTGCCCTTGCGCAGCCCCTTCTGCGGCAGCTGGCGTTCGATCTCCTGACGGGCCGCGCGCGGGTTGCAGTCGACGTGCCATGGCAGGGTCAGCGGGCCGATCACCTTGTCGGCCACGGCGGGCACGTAGGCGATGCGGCCGCGCGACACCGCGCGGTAGTAGCTCTGCAGTGATCCGGACGCCCCGAAGTACCGCTCCGCGAGGGCCGCCCGGTCCGTGCCGATCTCGGCGTGGTGCTTGTCCTCGAAGTCCGCGAGGACGACCAGGACGCGATCGGTGCGGGTGCCGTCCGCCGCCGCGGGTACGGCGCCCACGCCGGAGACGGAGGCCAGGAGGGCGAGGGTGGCCGCGGCGGTCAGGGTCCGGCTGATCGTGGCGTGCATGGTGCTCTGTGCTCCCGTGTCGAAGGGGTGTGACAGGGGGAGGACCCGCGGGCGCCCGACCCCTCCCGCGCCGTGATGCATTCGTTATCGAGCGGATGGCCCGGCGGCCGGGCCCGGTGAGGTGACGGTGGCCGGGTCGGGGCGGGGTCGGGATCGATGCCACCGGGCGTACCGGTACGTCGGCACCGGGGTCGCACAGCAGCGGGTTGACCAGCACATGGCATTCGAACGGTGCGGGCTCGACCTCGGCCATCGGGTTCCGGACGCCCGTACGGTCCCCGTCCCGCCGCACCGGCCCCCTTCCGTCCGGGACCGGGCCGAGGGTGCGCTCCGAAAAAATCCGGACTCACTCCCGTAACGTGCCCGCCCCATGGCGGAGAAAGGATGTCCTCCAGTCCACGGCGGGGGCCGGTCGGGAGGCCTCCGGCAGAGAGGTCAGGGCGGGGCTCGATGTCGATGCAGGAGCTGGGGCCGACCGCGGCCGATGTTCAGTCACTCCGCTCGGAGCTGGACGAACTGCTGCGGGCCCGGCAGTTCGCCGCGCAGCGAGTACGCCGGCTGACGGAGGCCATCCACACCGGCCGACCGACGGTCCGCGGCAACGGGCTCGGTCCGGATCCTGCCCACCGTCACGGCCACGCTCCGTCCGCACCGCCACCCGACCAGGAGCTCCTCCGACAACTCGCCCAGGCGCAGGCCCTGCGGGAGGGCCTGGGCGTGCGCTGTCTGGAGCTGAGCGACCGGCTGCTCGCGCTGGAGGACCGACTGCTGTCGGAGCGGCGCTTCTCCGGCCACCCCGGCGCCGAGGCCGACCATCGCACCGCGGCAACGCCGGTGGCCGGACCCCCGCCGCACTCTCCCGTCGGTCCCGCCGCCGGCGGAACGACCGCCCGGCCCACCCCGCCCGCGGAGCCCACCCCGCCCGCAGCGCCCGCCCGCAAGCGCCTCACCGGCGCACGCTTCGGTACCGTCTACCAGGACGAGCCCGAGGTCACCCTCCCCTCGGCGGGGGCCCAGCCGTTGCGCGGTGCCCGGTTCGGCGGACTCCGGACCTCACCGCCGGAGCCGCAGCACGGTGACGTCCCCACCGACCCCCACCCTTCCGGCGCACCCCGGACCGACGTACTCCTCCCGGACCCGCCCGTGCCCGCACCGGCCGTGCAGACTCCCCGCCTGCGGTCGCCGGGCGAACTCAGCGCTCTCGTAGACCGGGTGGACGGACTCCACCGCAGTGGCGCGGCGCACGAGTCGGCCGCGATCGTCGCGCAGGCGGCCGCGACCCTGGCCCCGGCCGACGTGGCGAGGCTCGTCGAGCTCCTGCGCTCCGGCGGCCCGGCGGGTTCGGCCGCCTATCTGGCGCGGTCGGTCGCCCACTGCGCCCCCGAGCAGGCGGCCGGCACACTCGCCGAACTGCGCCGCTCCGGGCAGGTGGACGAGGCCGCCGAGCTGTTCCACGCGCTGTGGTCGGCGCCGACGGCGGCGCTTCCCGCCCTGCTGGCCGCCCTGGATCAGGCCGGCCAGGCGGCGGACGGGCAGACGCTGCTGTGGGAGCGCGCGTCCGCGCCGTCGGCCGAACTGGCCGATCTGGCGCTGCGGTTGTGGGAATCGGGCCGCGCCGCGGATGTCCGCAGCCTGCTCCGGCAGGCGGCCGGACGGCCGACCCGCGAAGTGGCGGCGGTGGCGCTGACTCTGGAGCGGAGTCTCGTACCCGGCCTGGTCGGTGAGCTGGTCAGGCGGCGTCAGGCCGCCGATGTCGTCGCGTTCGCCGCCGAGGTGTACGGCGACGCCGAGTTGTACGGGGCGCTGCTCGCTGCGATCGCCGGTCAGGACGAGAGCCGCTCACGCAGCGCCCTCGCTGCCCTCCGCGCGGCGGGCCTGCCGATCGAGCCGCCGCCCCACGCCCGGCCCCGCGGCCGCCGCTGACGTCCATCGTGAACCGTCCGCGTGACCGGCACAGGCCCTCAGTGGGCAGCTGGAAAGAGTATCAAGCCGCGCGCTGAAGCACGGCGTCGGAGGCGGCGTGGAACGGCTACCGGGGCAACGGTGGCGGCTACCGTCAGCCGACCGGAAGGCTCGAAGGCCTCAAGCTATGGCCCGGGCACAAGTACAGAATCGCGACCCGGGCTGGGCCTGCCTGCCCGTTCAGGCGATGCAATCGCGAATCATGGCCACGAGCGGCGGTGCGTCCGGGTTCGGCTGGACCTCGTTGATGGCCTCGTAGCCCCATGACTCGTACAGCGCGAGTACCTTGCCGTCGCCTGCGGCAGGGTTGACCATCAAGGTGATCCGCCCCTCGGGCCGGCGGCCGGCCAGCTCCTCGTGGATGCGGCGGGCGGCGCCCGTGCCGCGCCACGGTGTGCGGATGCCGAGTTCCTTGAGCGCGAACACCGGCTCGGCCGTGAGTTCGGGAGCCATCGGGTTGGCCATCCGGGTCCACCAGCGGTCCCCGGACTCGATGGTGTTGCCGTAGGCGTAGCCGATCGGCTCGCCCTGGACGTACCCGATGACGGTTTCGAAGCCGGGCTCGGTGCCGTGCCGGTCGAGGCGGTCGGCGAACGTGGCGACCGTGTAGTTGGGCAGGTGGAGCAGCGGTGCCCGGACGTCGGCGTAGAGGTCGAGCAGCGTCTGTCGTGCGAGGGATGTCAGTTCGGGGAAGTGGCGCAGGTCCAACTCCGTCACGCGGGTGTCCTTCGGTTGTCGTGGGCGTACTGGCTCCACAGTTGCGTATGGGGGCTGCTCGGCGCCACATCCTTCAGGGCGGACCCGAAGCGGTCGAGCATGCCGGCTACCCGGGGGTGCGCGGCCAGCTCGGCCGGGATACCCATGGCGGTGCTGACGGCGGGTTCGAGGTCGCCCTGGCCGAGTTGGGCGCGGGCGAGCCGCGCGTGGGTGATGGCCCGGCTGCGCTGCATGTGTGAGCGGAGCAGGGCGAGGCTGTGGTGGGCGTGGGACTCGGCGTCCTCGTAGCGGCCGAGCGCGAGGTGCGCCGCGAGTGCGAGCGAGTCGAGTTCGGCCTGGTCGTAGTGCGCTGCCAGCCAGACCGGGCGGGCGAGGCCGCCGCCGGCCCGGTCGAGCGCGTCCTGGGCGCGGCCGACGGATCGGCGGACGGCGTTCACATCGCCGGTGAGGCCGTGGATCGCCGCGTGTCGGGCATGGCCGAGGGAAGCGAACAGGGGGTCGCGGCGGGCGATCGGGAGGTTGCGGGCGACGTCGTTGGCGGCGAGGGCGTCGCCCGGCCGTCGCATGTGCCGGTAGAGGCTGCCGGCGTGGGACCAGATGCGGAACTGGATCGCACCGTCCCCGGACATCGCCGCCAGGCTTGCCGCGTGTTCGTGGTGACGCAGTGCGGCGTCGAAGCGGCGGCCGTCGATGGCAGCCCACATGGCGGACGACGTGAAGGACGCGGCGCAACCGAAGAGTGCAGCGCGGACACGTTGGCTGGCGGTGCCCTGCTGCTGGATTGCGAGCGCCTCGTCTGCAAGGGCTTCGGCGCGCGCTTCGATACTGAGTTTGCCACCGTGTCGGTGATCACTGGCGATCACATCGGCGAATCGGGCGTTGAGCCGTTCCACGTCGCTGTGGCCGATCCTGCGCGTTGTCGCCGGCGCGGGGGAGCCGACCGCCAGGGTGGCTCCGGTCACGGCGGCTATGAAAGATCGTCGCTTCACATCGTCCTCCGGGTGTGCGCGGTGGCCCTTGCCGGGTGGGATGAACCCGAGGTCTGGACCAGTACACCCGAATACTGCCCTGAGCGCTTCCCGATGTTTTGCTGGAGGCCAACTGCTCTTGCCTGTAAGCCAGTTGTGAACGGTTCGCTCTGATACGGTGCCCGGTTTTCCTGTCAGTCCGTCGATCTCGCCGTTGACGCGGCGGGCCAACTCGGCCTGGGTCAGGCCGAGGTCGTCCATGAACCGGCGAAGTGCGAGGTTGTCCGCCATGCACACAAAGTAGCGCCGCGGTCACGTGGGAGGCAGGTGTTCGAGTAATGGAAGGGTCAAGTTTTCCGGTCAACTGTGAGTGCAGACCACAGCACTTTTCCTGACTCCTGGTGCCTTGAGCGTCGTTGACTGGATGCAGTCGGCCGGGATGGCAGCGGAACGGAGCACCGTAGAGTCCCCGGCCGTCGCTGCGAGACCTACCTGGCGGAAGCCAGGGGTCCACGCCTTTGTGCCGTCAACGCCAACTCAACTACCAGTAGGGAGCCTTCATGAACGATTGCCAGGCCTCGGGGCATCGTAGGCTGCGCCGGGTCGTCGTGACGGGGGCTGCCGGATTCATCGGCTCGCACCTCGTCGATGCGCTCCTGGCCGATGGCATCGCGGTCGTCGGGGTGGACCGACGCGACCCGCGCGTCGACCCCGTCGCAGCCGCCAATCTGGCGAGTGCCCTGGGCAGCCCGGAGTTCGTCTTCGTGAGCGCTGATCTGCGGACGTGTCCGCTGGAAGCCATGCTTCTGGACGCGGACGCCGTGTTCCACCTCGCCGCCGTGCCTGGCGTCCGTGATTCGTGGGGCGAGCTCTTCGGCGAGTACAGCGCCTGCAACGTTCACGCGACGGAACGCGTCCTCACCGCCTGCGAGGCCGTTGGAGTCCCACGGCTCGTCTACGCGTCGTCCTCCAGCGTCTACGGTGCCTCCTCCGGTCGTCCCGTCCCGGAGGATGCTCAGCCGCGGCCCGAGTCGCCGTACGCCGTCAGCAAGCTGGCGGGTGAGCAGCTGTGTCTCGCCCATGCGCGCAGGACCGGCTCGACGGTCACCGCCGTAGCGTTGCGGCTGTTCACCGTGTACGGGCCTCGTCAGCGACCGGACATGCTGATCGGTCGTGCCCTGGCGGCCGCTCTAGGTGGCTCGGCGCTGGACCTCTACGGTGACGGGGGCCAGCGGCGCGACTTCACCTTCGTGGGTGACGTGGTCACCGGTGCCATCGCCGCCGCGAGGACGCCGTTGGCCAGTTCGGTTCTCAACATCGGGGCCGGCATCAGCACCAGCGTGCTGGACGTACTGAAGACGGTGGAGGGGCTGACCGGCAGGACGGTGCCCGTCAACAGGCTCCCCGCCCAAGCCGGGGACGTCGACTTCACCCTGGCCGACCACTCCAGGGCGGTCGAGCTTCTCGGCTGGAAGCCTCGGACGACCCTCGTCCAGGGCATCTCCCGCCAGCTTGCCCACCTCACCACCGCCAGCTCCCCGCAGGCCGTCACGGCCTGAACCGAACTGGCCTGCCGTCGAACGGAGTACACCAATGCTCGTCACCACCGCGGACAGCGCCAACGTGCTGTTCACGCGCGCCAGTAGGACGATCCTGGCCGAGGGCCGGACCGTCGCGCCGCGAGGCATGACCACGGCCGAACTCATGGGTGCCTACCTCAAGCTGTCCGACCCCACCGCCCGGCTGGTCCACCTGGCGCCGCACCGGGTGTTGAACCCCGCCTTCGCCGCCGCCGAGACCGTGTGGATCCTCTCCGGATCCAGTGCCGACTGGATCCACGACTTCAACAGCCGCTTGGCCGGGCTCACCGACCACGGAGCACTCCAGGGTGCCTACGGTCCCCGGCTCCGCCGCTGGCAGGGGCACAAGGATCAGCTCGACTACGTCCGGCAGCAGCTGACTCGGGACGGGGAGAGCCGGCGCGCGGTCATCCAGATCTTCGATCCCGGGCGTGACACGGCCGGCCACAAGGATGTCCCCTGCACCCTCGGCTACCGCTTCTACCTGCGCGACGGCCGCCTGGAGATGCACACCAGCATGCGGAGCCAGGACGTATGGCTCGGCCTGCCCTACGACCTGATCACCACGACCGTCCTGCACGAGCTCATGGCCGGCTGGCTCGGCGTCGGGGTCGGCGACTACCACCACCACGTCGACTCTCTGCATCTCTACGCGCAGCACCAGGACGCGGCCTGGAACCTTGCGGCCGATGCCCCTGCCTCCCGCGCTTGGGAGCCGCTGGGCCTTCCGTGGGAGGACTTCGACCAGGTGCTGAAGCAGGTGACGGCCGGCGAGGCGGTGGGGCATCCGGTTTGGGACGGCTTCGCCGCCGTCCTGGCCAGCTATCGGCTGTGGAAGTCCGGGCGGCGCGACGAGGCTCGTGCCAGTGCCGCGGAGGCGGTCGGGCCGCTGCCCGACGCCCTGGAGCTCTGGTACGACCAGCGCGAGCAGCAGATCCCGCTCGCCGAGATGCCCACCCCGTCGATCCCTGCGAGGAGGTGAGCGTGTTGGCCGCGAACCGCAGCACCGTGCTCGGTCTGTGCTCCTACACACATGACTCGGCCGCCGCACTGTTCGTCAACGGTCGGCTCGTCGGCTTCGTCGAGGAGGAGAGGCTCAGCGCGGTCAAGCACGACAAGAGCTACCCGGCCAAGGCTGTGGACTGGCTCCTCGACGAAGCCGGCCTGACCCGTGCCGATATCGGCACCGTCGCGTACAACTTCACCCCGCAGCGCTACCTCCGGGCGATCCCCTCAGCCCTCGCCCATACCCTGCGACCGGCGACGGCGGCCAGGGCCTTGCCCCGGGCCCGCTCGTTCGCTCAGGTCGCCACCAACACCCGCCAGCGCCTGGCCCGCCTGGCCGGGGCCTTCCCGAACGCCGCCGTACAGCCCGTTCTGCACCACCGCGCCCACGGGTTGTACGCCTTCGCCGCCTCCGGCTACGAGGAGGCCGCCGTCCTCGTGGTGGACAGCCTCGGCGAGACCCAGACCACCACCATCGGCCACGCGCGGCAGCGCGCGAGTGGGTGCTCCTACCGGATCGTGCACGCCCTCGACGACCCGGCCTCGCTCGGATACGTGTACGGCGCCGTCACCGAGCACCTGGGCTGGCGGCGCGGGGACGAGGAGGGCACCGTCATGGCGCTGGCCGCCCTCGGCGACCCGAAGCGGTTCCGCTCGCTGTTCGCCAAGGCCGTCAGGCTCACGACCGACGGGTTCGTCCTCGATCACCGGCTGATCGCTTTGCGGGTCATGGACGGCCGCTACCCGCGACTGACCGCCGCCTTCAGCGGCCTCACCTGCCCACCCCGCCGACCTGACGAGGAGCTCCAACCGGTCCACGCCGACCTCGCCGCCGCGCTCCAGGAGCGTACCGAGCAGGCGATGCTCCACCTGGCGCGGATCGCTCGCGAGCGGACGGGTGCCCGCCTGCTGTGCGTGGGCGGCGGGGTGGCGATGAACTGCGTCAGCATCGGGAAGATCATCGCCTCCGGCCTGTTCGACGAGGTCGCCGTACCGCCCGCGCCCGGTGACTCCGGCACCGCGATCGGCGCTGCCGCCGCGGTCCACCTCGACCGGCACGGGGACCTTCCGACCGGGCTGGCACGGGCCTGTTACCTCGGCCCGTCCTTCCCCGGCCTGGAGCTGCCGGCCGAGCCGCAGCCGGGGATGAGCGCCCGGCGCCTGAACGACCCGGTCGGCTTCGCGGCTCGCGAACTGGCCCAGGGCACGATCATCGGCCTGTTCCAGGGCGAGTTGGAGGCAGGTCCACGCGCTCTCGGGCACCGCTCGATCCTCGCCTCACCGCTGCGGCCCGGCGTCGCCGACCGGCTCAACGCCACGGTGAAGTTCCGCGAGCCGTTCCGGCCGTTCGCCCCCGTGGTACTGGCCGACAAGGCCGCGGACTACTTCACCCTCGGCCAGGAAGCCCCGTTCATGTCCATGGCCTCCCCGGTCACCGACCTGGCCCGCGAGACGATCCCGGCGATCGTCCATTCCAATGGCACCGCCCGGGTGCAGACCCTCGCGCCCAGGGACAACCCGCTCCTCGCCGACATCCTCACAGCCTTCGCCGAGATCACCGGCGTGCCGGTCCTGATCAACACCTCCCTGAACGTGAAGGGAAAGCCGATCTGCGGCACCCCGGAGATGGCACTGGACTGCCTCGCCGAATCCGGCCTGGACGCACTCCTCATCGAGGACTGGTGGGTGACCAAGGCATGAGGGTCGGCTACAGCTACTGGGGCTTCCTCGGTTCCGGGATCACCGACACGCCCGACGGCGGCCGGAGCCACCGTCGCATCCTGGTGGACGGCCTGATCGCCGCCGGCCACGAGATCGTCTTCCTCCAGGCCAACCGTGACCTTGCCGAGGCCGGCACCGACCTCACCAGCACCTACCGATGGGACAGCGGCCTGCCTGAGATCGACGTCTTGTTCCTGGAGTGGCGCTGGCCGATCCCCGGCCGCAACACCACTCCGTGCGGCAATGGCGGCCACACCTGTGACCTCCACCGGCAGGAGGAGCTCCTGAGCCACTACACCTTTCGGCGCTCCGTCCGTACGGTGCTGTGGGACAAGGACCGGCAGTTGCCCGCCGAGGACCCACTGCGGGCCACCAGACACGTGCAGGTGTGCGAGCCGGCTCTCCACCCGTCGCCGGGGGCGGCCAGCCTGCTCTTCCCGGTCGCCGACGACGCCCTCGACCGGGCCTATCCGGCCGCCCTCGCAGCAAGGGAACGTTCGCTGCCTCTGGTCTACATCGGCAACCAGTACGACCGCGACACGGCCTTCGACCAGTACTTCGCTCCGGCCGCTGGCCGGGTGCCGCACCGGGTGGCCGGCAAGTGGACCCGCACCGGCCGTTGGCCACAGGTGAACTTCACCGGCCGCATCCCGTTCGACGAGGTTGCCCCGCTCTACCGCTCCGCCGTGGCCACCGTGCTCCTCGCACCCGATCGCTATGCGCGAAGCGGCCAGTTCACCCAGCGCCTCTTCGAGTCGGTGCTCGCCGGCTGCCTGCCCATGGCCCCGTACACCCTACGAGCCGCCGAGACGGTTGTGCCGCGCGAGCTGATCGTCACAGGCGGGAGCGACATCGTGGCCACCGTCACCGCACTCACCCGGATTGCGGGCAGCCAGAGCCATGCCGACCTGATCGCCCACTGCATCGACCGGCTCGACCCGTTCCGCCTCACCCGCCAGCTCCGCACCCTCAACGCCGCGCTGGCCGGCGCCACCATCCCGCCGCTGCTGATCGAAGGAGCCCGCGCGTGAACGCGACCACCCCTGTCCTTCCCGGAATCCAGCGGGTCGACAAGCTGTACCTGGAGCTGCTGTTTCGCTGCAACTTCTCCTGCACCACCTGCTTCCACGGCGAGGACCTCAAGCGCCCCGACGCCGTGACCATCGAGGAGGCCGCCGCGGCGCTCACCTATTTCGCCGCCGCCTACGACTGTCGCTGGGTGTGCCTGCTCGGCGGCGAGCCCCTCCTCTTCGAGGGGCTGCCGACTGTGCTGGTCGCCGCCAAGTCGCTCGGCTACCGCACCGAGATCTGCACCAACGGCTACAAGCGGCGCGCCATCCTCGCGCAGGCCGCCGACCACCTGAACATGCTCCGGGTCTCCCTCGACGGCGGCACCGCCGAGATCCACGACCGCATCCGCCGCCCGGGCTCCTTCGCCGCCGCCTTCGACACCCTCGCCTGGGCCGACGGCCGGAACCTGCCCTTCGGCGCCACGTGCACGCTCACCGGGGAGAACATCGCCACCGTCCCCGCCCTGGCCGAGCGGTTGCGTGACCTCGGTGCCCGCGACCTGACGCTGCACCGCGTCCGGCTGGTCGGCAATGCCGCCGACAGCGGTACCAGCGCCGTCACCTGGGCACAGACCCAGTACCTCCACGAACAGCTGGCCGGCATGGACCTGGGCGAGATGACGGTCAACACCGATATCCTCCTGCCCGAGCGCTGCCCGCCGCCCAGTGACGTTGTCGAGAAGCTGGAGATCTCGCCTGACGGGCGGGTCTACCTCTCGTGCGCCGAGGTCGCCGGCCCGGGCCGGGAGGTCCGCTACGACTTCGGCCGGGCGGCCCTCGTCGCCGTCGCGGCCGCGTGACCAGCGCGAAGCGTCCCGGGCCGGCCAACGGCCCGGGACGTGAACCGGGAGGCCGGAAGCGAGCTCGGCCCGGTTCGCCGCACGGCTCGGTAATCTGTGGCGGCATGGACAGGATTGCCATCATCGGCTGCGGCGGCAGCGGCAAGACCACCGTCGGACGCCAGCTCGCCGAGAAGATCAACGCTCCCGTCACTCACCTCGACGGCGTCTACTACGACTCCGACTGGAACACCCTCCCGCCGGAGAAGTTCGCCGCCCTCCAGGAGGAGTTGGTCGCCGAGCCGCGCTGGGTGATCGACGGGAACTTCGCCTCCACCCTCCCCATCCGCCTCAAGCGGGCCGACACCGTCGTCTTCCTCGACATCCCCCCGATCGTGTGCCTGTGGGGCATCCTCCAGCGCCGACGCCGGTATCGCGGTGGCCAGCACACCGAACAGGGTGTCTTCGACCGTATCCACTGGGGCTTCATCCGCTACGTCCTCGGCTTCCGGCGCCAGATGCGGCCCAAAGTCCGCGCGCTGATCGCCGAGCACGCCGGCCACGCCCACGTCGTCACGCTCACCAGCCGTCGGGCCGTCCGCCGGTTCATGGCCACCGTGCCCCGGCAGACATGACCTGACTCCCATCCACCGGGAAGGCCCCACCTGTCCATGATCGCCAACCCGTTCCTCGACACCGACCGCGTCCGCCACGACCTGTACGCCGACGCCGACCGCATCACCCGGCGCACCGGTGCGCTGGCCCGGGCCAAGACCGCCGGCCCGCATCCCGCCATCGTCATCGCCGACCTCGCCGCGACCGGCCTGCGCGGTACCGTCCTCGACATCGGCTGCGGACGCGGCACCACCACCCTCGCGCTGGCCGACCGGCTCGCCCCGCCGCGGCTCATCGCCTTCGACCAGTCCGCCACCCTCCTCGCCGAGGCCCAGACCAGGCTCACCGGCCGGGTGGGCGTGGAGTTCCGGCGGGGCGACTTCCACACGATCGACCTCCCCAACAGCTCCGTCGCCGTCGCGGTGGCCGCATTCTGCCTCTACCACTCGGCCCGGCCCGCCACCGTGATCGCGGAGGTCGCCCGCTGCCTCGCCCCTGGTGGCCTGCTGATCACGGTCACCAAGGCCGCCGACAGCTACCGCGCGCTGGACGAAGTGATCGCCGCCAGCGGTCTGGACCCCGCAGCCGTCACCCGGCCGAGCCTGTACGAGACCTTCAACAGCCACAACCAGGCGGACATCGTGGCCGGCTGCCTCGACGTGCAGCAGGTCATCCACCACGAACACCGCTTCCGTTTCACCGACGCTGACCACATCGCGGCGTATGCGTCGACCAACCCCAAGTACCAACTCCCGGGCGAGGAAGCCGATATCGCCCAGCGACTGCGGGACACGATCGGCGACGGCCCACTGGAGACCGCCTCCACCGTCACCTACGTCGTGGCCGCCCGCTCGTGAGGCTCTTCACCAAGGCCTACGCGACGCCCGAGGCGTGCCAGCAGTCCCTGGCCCACTACCGGTGGCTCGCGCGCGCCGATCCCGAGGTGCGGATTCCCCGGATCATCCGGATCCGCTCCTCCGCGATCGACTTCGAACATCTCGACGGCCACCACGGCGGCCCTGACGACCTGACTGTCCTGGCCGACCTCCTCGGGCGGCAGCACACCACGGCTCACGTCCGCGAACTGCACGCCGCCCGCATGAACGTGCCGCACACCCGAGGTGGCATCACGATCGCCGGCTTCGCCGACGGCCGCCGTGAGCGCCTTCACCACCTCCTGGCGTCCGGTGCCGTGCCGGACCCCGTCCTGACCTGCGAGGCCGCGCAGCGCTGGGTGGAGCACGCCGCCACGTTGCCGGCCGCGTTGTACAAGGACGCCAACCCGCGCAACTTCCTCATCATGGACGCCACGGTGGCCGTCATCGACTTCGACTCCATGACCCTGGCACCCTTCGGCTACGACCTCGCCAAGCTCGTCGTCAGCACTGCCATGACCTCGGGCCCACTACCCGACGACGCGATCCGCCGAGCGGTGGTCGCCTACAACCATCACCCCCTGCGGAGCGGCCTGCCCGGGTGCGCCTGGCGCGAGTTCGCCGCGTGGTGCGAGTTCCACCACGTCCTCACCGCGCCCTACCTCGGCACCAACGACTATCGGTTCAGCTGGCACACCGTCAGGCCGGTATGGATCACCGACCTCCTTCGGTACTTCGACAAGGAGTCTGCACCATGACGAGCAAAAGCGTGATGAACAGCCGGAACACCGTCTGCGTCATCGTCCACGACCGGGACACCGACACCATCGCCGCCCTGCACTACGCCGCCCGAAGCTGGTGCCCGCAGCCGGCCTGGACCGTCCCCGGCGGCAAAGCGGAGCCCGGCGAGCCCCTCGACGAGGCCGCCGCCCGCGAACTCAAGGAGGAGACCGGCCTCGTCGTCGACCCGACCGACCTCCGACTCGTCCACGTCATCCACGTCGAGCAGGGCTGGGACCAGCAGGGCCAGTTCGTCCTCTTCGTCTTCGCCACCGACCGATGGAGCGGCGAACTCACCAACACCGAACCGGACAAGCACCTCGCCGCGCAATGGGTGTCGTCGGACCGCCTCCCCGGACCAGCGTTCCCGACGGCCGCACAGGCGCTCGCCGCGTACCGGGCCGGTCACTCTGCCTTCTCGCGGTACGGCTGGAGCTGACGGCCGGCCTTCCCCGAAGCGAGCGCATGGACCGAGTCGGAACCCAACGCTGCCGCCCCGCTGAGTGATCGGGGCGGCAGCGCGGTGCTGGTCCAGACTTTGAGGCCTGGACGCCCGGGAACATCCGGGAGACGCACTCCGCTGCCCCGTACTCTGGGGCAGGTAGGCCATGAGCTCCCCCCGTGCTCGTCCGTACGCCGAAGATTGCTCGTTCGAGCTACGCGCAAGCCGTGCCCTGACCCATCGGAGAGATAGGGCGAGCGGATCCGCTACTGGCCAGGAAGAGCCGAGTCGAGCTGTGCTTCACCTCGCCCTGTGGGCGCTGCGCCCCGGTACGGGCTGTCAGAGGTTCGTGCCAGGGCGGGCAGGTCGCATCTGGTTGCTTGCACTGTCCCTATCATCGCGCCATCCATGCGTCATTCCACGAAAGAAAACCCCGCGCGCTGTCCGAGCCCAATCGGCCGTGGTGCGACGACCACTGGAACCTATGGTGGATCCGATCTTGCGGGTGCCGGGCGCGGAGGTAAGGGTCCGAGGCATGTCGGCCACGGGGCCGCCTCAGGTGGGGGTGCCGGCCCGGCACGCTGCAAGGGGCGTGCCGGGCCGGCAGGGGGACGGGGCCGGTTACGGGGCGAGGAGTTCGAGCTCGCGCAGGCGGATCGCCTTGGTGGTGACCGCGGTGGCGAAGGTCTGGGTCACCGTGGTCTGGGTGTTGCCGGTGACCGCGGTGCCGGGGATGTCGGTCCACTGGTTGGCGCCGTCGAGGTACTGCAGGCGCCAGTTGGCGATGGGGTACTGCGGGGCGGTGAGTTGCCAGCCGGTGTGGACGACGGCCTTCTTGACCGTCTGCGGCTGCTGCCAGGTGATCCTGGCCCAGTGCTGGGCGGTGGTGTCGGCACTGGTCCAGCGGCAACCGGACTCGGCGGAGCCGTCGTTGATGTCGGTGGCGGGGTAGGCGGGGTCGTTGGTGCTGTCGGCGGTGGCGGTGCCGCGCAGGGCGAGGTTGGCGCCGGCGGTGGCGGAGATGTCGGCGAGGTCGATCGAGGCGACCGTCTTGGTGGAGTGGAAGTTGACGATCTGGGCCGGCGCGTTCTTCTCACGGGGGATCTGCGGGGCGCGGACGTCCATGCCGCACTCGTTGGCCAGGATCTGCGGGGTGAAGGTGACCCCGTCCGGCGAGGTGTAGCGGACCAGGGCGTGGCGGTCGCCGCTGGCCTCCTTGGGCACGTAGACCTCGAAGCCGCCGGCGGAGGTGACGCGCAGCCGGGCGTGGTACTTGTGCTCGGTCTCGGGGGAGACGGTGGTGTAGCCCCAGCTGCCGTTGGCGTAGTGGGCCATCAGCAGTTCGGCGTGCTCGAAGAAGTCCGCGGCGGAGGTCTCGCGGGAGATGAGGATGTACGGGTCGCCGGCGGGGGTGGAGTCGATGGAGGAGGCGAAGACGTACTGGCCGGAGTAGGCGACGTCGGCCTGCGCGCGGCTGACGGGCAGGGTGTAGGCGGTGCCGTCGCGCTTGGTCCAGGTGGTGCCGCCGTCGGCGCTGCGGAAGTACAGGATGTTGTGGAAGTCGCTGGAGGTGTTGGTCTCGGTGCGGCGCTGCGACATCGCGATGTGGAAGGTGCCGTTCTCGGACCGGTCGACGGTGAGGTAGTTGCCGTTGTGGCCGGCCGGGTCGTTGAGGTCGACGATCGTGGTGACGGTCCAGTTGGCCCCGGCGTCGGTCGACTTCGCCATCTGGATCTTGTCGCCGTAGGTGGAGTTGCCGCCGGCGCGGAAGAAGACGGTGACGGTGCTGCCGTCGGCGAACAGGTACGGGTAGGTGCCGCGGTCGACCGGGACGGTCTTGGTGTCCCACTCGGTGATGTCGTGGGGGCGCTTGGACTTGGAGTAGACGGCGTTGCTGGCGTGCATGCCGTGGAAGAGGTGGATGTAGCCCTGCGCGTCCACGGCGGCGGAGGCGTAGTAGTGGTAGTTGGTGCCGACCGTGGCGACCGGGCTGGTGGCGCCGTAGGTCTTGGTGGCCAGGTCGTAGGCGACGGCGCGGGTCACCCCGCCGTCGGCGAGGTAGAAGGTGTAGTACGTGCCGACGGCCTGGTCCCAGACCGTCTGCTGGGCGTAGAAGCCGGTGGCGTCCTGGCTGTAGCCGTCGGTGGCGATGGTGGTGACGGGGGCCGAGGAGGTCACCGGGTCGGCGGGGGCGGCTCCTGCGGGGGTGGCCGGTGCGGCCAGGCACAGCAGCGCCGCGAGGGCGGTGGCGGCGGCGCGGCGGCCGAGGACGGCTGATCTTCGCAGAATTCCCATGCTGTTGTTCTCCGTGCAACGGGATTGGGTGGTGTGGATGGTATATCGCATCCGATTCCCGGAGTCACGGGTTCCGTCAAGGGTAATTTCGCCCATTTTTTGGATCATTGTCCGGGCAGCCCGAAGCGCCCGGCGGCTGCGGGTTTCTGCCGCCGGGCGCGCTTCCCCGCGGCGGGGTCAGCCTCCCCGCAGGGCCTTGTCGACCTTGCCGTCGATGGCCCGTAGGGCCTGGTCGACGGCGGTGCGCCCGTCGATGCCGGCCGTCACCTCGGACTTCTGGGCCTCCCAGCGGGCGGCGAAGCCGTAGCGGTCCTGGACCAGGAGGTCCGGGGTGTTGCGGTCGAACTGGGTCATGATCGCCGACCAGCTGGGGTCGGAGTGGTAGAAGGAGTCGACCACGACCTTGGTCTCGCCCGGGACCTTCGCGGTGTCGTACGGGAAGATCCCGTGGAACTCCATGAACTGGGTGCTGATCGACGGCGAGGTGATCCAGCGCATGAACGTTCCGGCGGCGCCGGGGTCGGGCAGGCCGGCGCGGGCGACCAGGCTGTGGCCGCCCACCGCCGAGCAGCCGCCCTTCGGGCCGACGGGCATCGGCGCGACCGCCCACTTGCCGTTGGTCTTCTGGTTCCCGGCGGCGATGTCGGAGATGACGCTCTGGTAGAAGGAGAACATCGCCACGTCGCCCTCGATGAAGCCGTTCAGGGCGCTCGGTCCGGGGGTGGAGATCTTCTCGGTGTAGAAGGACTTCATGTAGTTCATCGCGGTGCGCCCGGCTTCGGTGTTCTGGGTGGAGGACTTGAAGTCGGGCGTGGTGAGGGAGCCGCCGGCCTGGCAGAGGAGGCTCTCCCAGGTGGGGTTGATGGCGTTCGGGTGGTCGTCCATGCCCTTGAACTGCCAGCCCATCACCTTCTTCCCGGACGCCGCGGAGCGGCTGGTGATGGCGGCGGCCGTGGACTTCAACTCCTCCCAGGTGCGGGGCGGTTCGGTGAAGCCGTACTTCTGCAGGATGTCCTTGCGGTAGAGCAGGACGTTGACGTCGAAGTACAGCGGGGCGCCGTAGAGCCGGCCCTGGTACTCGTTGACCTTGACCAGGGGGCGGTACCGGCCGAGGTCCTCCGGGGTGTAGCCGAGCGAGTCGAGCGGGGCGAGCCTGGCGGCGGTCAGCAGGTCGAGTTCGAGCCCGTTGTTGGCGAGCCAGACGTCGGGGCCCTGGCCACTCAGCACGGCCTTCTTGATGGTCTCCCGCCCGGTCTGCCAGTCCAGGACGGTGAGTTGGACCTCGACCTTGTTCTGCGAGGCGTTGAAGTCGTTGATCAGGGCCTTGAGGTTGTTCGGCCGACCGATCCAGAACGGCATGGTCCAGAACGTGATCGTGGTGCGACCGGCGGCCCGGGGGGCGGGCTCGGCGGTGCAGGCGGCGGCGGTGAGGGCCGTGGCGGCGGCCAGGGTGGTGGCGATGAGCCTTCTGGTGACGGGTCTTCTGTGGGGCAGGGGCGCCATGGGGTGCGGAACTCCTCGGGTGGCGGAGTCGGGGGATGATGGCGCATGGTATTCGATATACGAAACTCGGTGCCAGGGTGGTTACCGGATCGTGTCGTGGACCGGTCCCCGTGGTGTCCGCCGGGGTGGGTCGCCACGCCGCTCGTCCGCGGGCCCGTCAGGCCGTCAGTTCGGCCCAGACCAGCTGCCCGGTGCCGGTGCGCAACGCTCCCCACGCGCTGCTGAGCGCGGCCACCAGCAGCAGGCCGCGGCCGCCGCAGCTCTCGGCGGTCCCGTCGGACCCGGTGGCCGGGACGCACTCGCGCGGTTCGAAGCCGACACCGCGGTCGCGGATCTCCAGGCGGACCTTGCGCGGTCCTCCGTCCGGGCCGGACACCGACAGGGTGGCGAGGGCGGGGGTGCCGCCGTGGCGCACGGCGTTGGTGGCGAGCTCGCTGGCGATCAGGGTGAGGTCGTCGGCCAGGTGTGCCAGTCGCCAGTCGGCGAGCCGGGCGGCGATCCAGCCGCGCAGCCGGCCCGGGGCCAGGTCGTCGGCGGCGAGCTCGTACCGCTGGACCCGGGCCGCTCCCGACGGGCGCGCGGTGCCGGGCGGGAGCGTGGTGGCGATGCGAGGCATGGGAGCTCCTCGGCTGGTGGGGGACGGTGCGCGCCCGGCCGGGGCGGCATCCGCACGCCGACCGAGGGATGCCTCAAGTCGACAAGGCGAATATAGTATACGAAACTGGATCAGGCAAGGATGCTTCGGGAAAATCGGGCAAAGCGGCAGGTCGAGGCGATGAAAGAAGGGGCCGCGGGAGGGTCTTGCGATGGCAGATATCGCATACGATAAACGAATGGAACGCAGCAGCTGGGCGGAGCGCATCCCCGCCGTGAAGAGCAAGGCCGACCTCGCCTACGAGAGCCTGCGGGGCGCCATCGCCGTGGGGGACCTCAAGCCCGGTGAGCGGATCAACATGGACGAACTCGCCCGGAGCTTCGGCGTCAGCAAGATCCCGATCCGCGAGGCCGTCAAGCGACTGGAGGCGGACGGGCTGCTGGTCTCGCGCGTGCACGCCGGCGTCGCCGTCGCCACCGTCGACGTCACCGAGATGCGCGGCGTCTTCCTGGCCCGGGAGGCGATCGAGGCACTGGTCGCCGAACTCGCCGCACAGCGGATCGACGAGAGTCGGCTCGCGGAACTGGACGAGATCCAGCGGCTGATGCGCGACGCGCTGGAACGGGACGCCACCGACGAGATGGCCGAGCTGAACTCCCGCTTCCACGGACTGCTCGCGGAGGCGGCCCGGTACCGGGTCCTGGCCGACCTGATCGAGCAACTGCTGCTGACCATCCGCCGCTACCGCATCACCGCGCCCCTCGGCGAGCGCAACTGGCGCGCGGTGGTCGAGGAGCACGACGCCGTGGTAGAGGCGCTGCGCCGGCGTGACCCGCGGGCGGCGGCCGAGACGGCGCGTGCCCACATCCGCGCCCGGACGGCGCACGAGGTGGAGAAGGACGGGTGACCGCTCCCTCCGGCGACGCCAGGGGCGGCGGCGCGACACGGCGGCGGCGCGCGAGGTGATCGGGCGCCGCCGCCGTGATGCGATCCCGGCCATGGGGGTCGGGATCGGGCGGTGCGGCCGACGGGGGTCGGGCCGGCCGCACCGGGTCGGTGGGTCACCGGGTCCGGGCCCGGTGGGAGCGGGAGCTCAGGCGCCGGGGCTCAGCGGGCGTCGAGCGGCGGCAGGCCCAGCTGCCCCCGGTGGCCGTCCCGCAGCAGGCTGGCCGGGCTGACCACCGAGGCGCCGGCGTCCAGCACGAGCTCGGAGCCGGTGAGCATGCCCGCCGCCGGGGAGGAGGCGAAGGCGACCGCGTCGGCGATGTCCCGGGCGTCGAGCACCGTGCGCATCGGGTTGCTCTCCCGCAGCCGCGCCAGGTCCTGTTCGCCGGGCGCGAGCCGGGACTCGGTCGCCGGGGTGCGCACCCAGCCGGGGGAGAGGGTGACGAAGCTGATGCCGTACCGGCCGTAGTCCACCGCCAGCTGACGGGTCAGCGCGGCGATCGCGCCCTTGGCGGCGGCGTATGCGGGCAGGCCGGGCGCGGCGGTGCGGTGCAGGACCGAGCCGACGGTGACCACGGCGCCCGTACCGGCGGCCATCATCACGGGCAGCACCTCGCGTGCGCACAGGAACACCGAGCCGAGGTTGGCGGACAGCACGCGCTGCCACTCCTCGTCGGTGGTCAGGTGCAGCGGGCTGCCCTCGGTGATGCCGGCGCAGGTGACCAGGACGTCGAGGCCGCCGAGTTCCTCGACGGCCAGGGCGACCGCCGCGTGGACCTGTGCGGGGTCGGTCACGTCGGCCCGGTGGAAGGTGACGCCCGCCAGCTGCGGATCCGTGAGGTCGAGGCCGGCCACGCGCAGGCCGTCGGCGACCAGGCGGGCGGCGACGGCGCGGCCGATGCCGCCCGCCGCGCCGGTGATCAGGGCGGTACGGGTCATCGAGGGAACCTTTCGTCGGGTGGCGGTGTGCGGTCGGGGAGGGGCAGCCTGGAGTGCTAAAAGTATACGATATCCTAAAGTCCTCACCCGAGCTCCGGAGGCCCCCGTGCAAGCAGACGACCTTCTCTCCGCCCTGCGCGACCGCAGGATCCTGGCGATCGTGAGGGGCAACGACCCGGACGCCGCCCTGGATGCGGTCCTCGCCCTGTTCGGCGCCGGCGTCGACCTCGTGGAGGTCTCGCTCACCACCACCGGCGCGCTCAAGGTCATCGAACGCGCCCGGGCGGCCCTCGGCCCGTACGCGGCGCTCGGCGCCGGCACCCTGCTCACCGCCGCCGACACCCGCGCCGCCGCGCGGGCCGGCGCCGCCTTCGCGGTCACCCCCGGGATGACCGAGGCGGTCGGCGAGGCGCAGTCCCTGGGCATGCCCGTCCTGGCGGGCGCGGTCACCCCGACCGAGGTCGCCATCGCGTACGCGGAGGGCGTGACCGCGGTGAAGCTGTTCCCCGGCAGCCTGGGCGGCCCCGGCCACCTGCGGGCGCTGCGCGACCCGTTCCCCGACGTGCCCTTCGTCCCCGTCGGCGGGGTGGACGCCGAGGCCGCCCGCGGGTTCCTCGCGGCCGGCGCCCTCGCCGTCGGCGTCGGCGGCCCGCTGGTCGGCACGGCGGCCCGCACCGGCGGTGACGTCGCCGGGCTGCCCGCCCGCATCGCCGCCTTCCGTGCCCTCGCCGAGGAGTTCCCGTGCCCGACGTCCTGACCCCGCCCCACACCCCGGCAAAGCCCGACGTGCAGGCCCGGCCCGACGTCCTGACCCTCGGCGAGGCCATGGCGGCCCTGCGCGCCGACCGCCCGCTGAGCCTCGGCGGCGACCTCGCCCTCTCGGTGGCCGGAGCCGAGGCCAACGTCGCCATCGGCCTGGCCCGGCTCGGGCACTCGGCGCGCTGGGTCGGCGTCAACGGCGACGACGAGTTCGGTCGCCTGGTCCTGCGCACCCTGCGGGCCGAGGGCGTGGACGTCTCGCACGCCGCCGTCGACCCCGCCGCGCCGACCGGCCTGGTGGTCTTCGAACCGCGGGTGGCCGACCTGATCCGGGTCTCCTACTACCGCGCCGGCTCGGCCGGGTCCCGGCTCACCCCCGGCCACCTGGGCGCCGCCCTCGCCGAGGGCGCCCGGATCGTCCACCTGACCGGTGTGACCGCCGCGCTCGGCCCCGGCCCCCGGGCCGCCGTCGAGGCCGCCGCCCACGCCGCGACCGGCGCCGTCTGCCTGGACGTCAACTTCCGCGCCAAGCTCTGGTCGCCACAGGAGGCCGCCGCCGCGCTGCGCCCGCTCGTCCCGCTGCTGGACATCCTGGTGGCCTCCGAGGACGAGCTCGCCCTGGTCGCCCCGCCCGGGGTCGAGCGCGAGGCCGAGTGCGTCGAGGCCCTGCTCGCCCAGGGGGTCGGCGAGGTGGTCGTCAAGCGCGGCGCCGCGGGTGCCGAAGTCTTCACCGAGGACGGCTCCGTCGAGCGGCCGGCGGTCCGGGTCCCGGTCCGCGACACCGTGGGCGCCGGGGACGCCTTCGTCGCCGGCTATCTCTCCGGCCTGCTCGACGGGCTGCCGCTGGGGGAGCGGCTCGACCGCGCGGTCACCACCGGGGCGTTCGCGGTGGCGGCGGCGGGAGACTGGGAGGGCCTGCCCTTCCGCGAGGAGCTGTCCCTGCTGGACGCCGCGCCCGGCACCGCGCTGCGGTGACGGTGGCCGGAGGAGAGGAGGCGGTCCGGATGCCGGCCGACGAGGGGGAGCCCGACGTTTCCGGGGGCGGCGACTGGCGGCCCTGCGCCCCCGGGCGCCACCAGCTGGGCGAGGGGGCGCGCTGGCACGCGGGGCGGCTGTACTTCGTGGACCTGCTCCGCGGCACCCTGTACAGCTGCGGCCCCGGCGGCGCCCCGGACGGCGCCCGGCGCGAGTTCGACCTCGGCCTGCCGCTGGGCGCGGTCGCCCCGGTCGCCGGACGGCCGGGGGAGTGGGTCGCCGCCGCCGGACCGGGC
>NZ_JBSGFD010000150.1:0-21586 GCF_053603215.1 Kitasatospora sp. NPDC004240
GTCAATCAGATCTTCTTTATACACAACAAGTCTATCGCCAATAGTGGACGGGGGGGGGGTTTTCGCTGTACCACCTGGTCAACACGGTGGGGGGGGCCCCGACGGCTCTCGCCGTCGGGCCCCGTCGTCGTCCGCACCCGGGCCTCGCTCACCTGCCTCGCTACCGGCCTCGCTCACCGGCGAGGTCCCGACCGGCCGGACCTCGCCGTGCACGCCGGGAGCGCGTACGATCACGGCGTCCTGGGCCACGGAACCACGGCCCACGCCACCGTGCTCGCGCACTCGTCCGACAGGGCCCCCGCCTCATGAAGCTGATCACCGCGATCGTCAAGCCGTTCAAGCTGGACGAGGTCAAGAACGCCCTCCAGGCCATCGGCGTGCACGGGCTGACCGTCACGGAGGCCAGCGGATACGGGCGTCAGCACGGGCACACCGAGGTGTACCGCGGCGCCGAGTACCGGATCGACCTGGTGCCCAAGGCCCGGATCGAGATCGTGGTGGAGGACGAGGACCTGGAGCGGGTGATGGACGAGATCGTCCGCGCCGCGCGGACCGGGAAGATCGGCGACGGCAAGGTGTGGGCGGTGCCGGTGGAGGACGTCGTTCGGGTCCGCACGGGGGAGCGCGGGCCGGACGCCGTCTGAACCGTTCGACTGCCGACGGGCGCCCAGGGTCACCGGCCCGGGGCGCCCGTCGCGTTTCCCCGGCGGCCCAGGTCGGGGGCCCGGCGTGCGACAGGTCTTGACGGCGCGGGAGTGCGCCCCTAGGTTCGGCGCTGCAAGTTTCCTGAAAGTTTCAGCAAGCTTTCGCAAGAGCGATACCTCCAGGCCACCCCCACCTCGGCCTGGCCCCGGCTGCCCCACCTCAGCCCCCCAGGAGACATCGTGGTCACCACCGCCCCCGTCCGTCGGCATGCCCGAACGGCCGGCGCGCTCACCGCCTCGGCGGCGCTCGCGCTCTCGCTGACCGCCGCGTTCACCACCGCCGCGGTCACCGTCGCCCCCGCCGCCCTGGCCACCCCGCCCAGCACCAAGGACGTCACCGCCACCCTCTTCGAATGGCGCTTCGACTCCGTCGCCAAGGCCTGCACCGACACCCTCGGCCCCAAGGGCTACGGCTTCGTCGAGGTCTCGCCGCCCCAGGAGCACATCCAGGGCGCCCAGTGGTGGACCTCCTACCAGCCCGTCAGCTACCGGATCGCCGGCCGGCTCGGCGACCGCACCTCCTTCAAGAACATGATCGACACCTGCCACGCGGCCGGCGTCAAGGTGATCGCCGACTCGGTGATCAACCACATGTCGGCCGGATCCGGCACCGGCACCGGCGGCACGGTGTACAGCAAGTACACCTACCCCGGCTACTACCAGGACCAGGACTTCCACTCCTGCCGCACCGCGATCAGCAACTACGGCGACCGCGGCAACGTGCAGAACTGCGAGCTGGTCAACCTCTCGGACCTCGACACCGGCTCCTCGTACGTCCAGCAGACCATCGCCAACTACCTCAACGACCTGGCCTCGCTGGGCGTCGACGGCTACCGGATCGACGCCGCCAAGCACATGGCGGCCGGCGACCTCGCGGCGATCAAGGCGAAGACGGCCAACCCCAACGCGTACTGGGTCCAGGAGGTCATCTACGGCGCGGGCGAGCCGATCCAGCCCTCCGAGTACACCGGCACCGGGGACGTCGACGAGTTCCGCTCCGGCACCTGGCTGAAGAGCGCGTTCCAGGGCGGGCGGATCTCCGACCTCGGCGGCTGGGGCTCCGGCCTGCTGCCGAGTGACAAGGCCCGCACCTTCGTCGACAACTGGGACACCGAGCGCAACGGCTCCACGCTCACCTACAAGGACGGCTCGGCCTACACCCTGGCCAACGTCTTCATGCTGGCGCACCCGTACGGCTCGCCCAACGTCTACTCCGGCTACGCCTTCAACGGCCACGACGACGGCCCGCCGAACGGCGGCACCGTCAACGCCTGCTACAGCGACGGCTGGAACTGCACCCACGCCTGGCGGCAGGTGGCCAACATGGTCGGCTTCCGCAACGCGGTCGCCGGCACCGCCGTCACCAACTGGTGGTCCAACGGCAACAACGCGATCGCCTTCGGCCGCGGTGCCAAGGGCTTCGTGGCGATCAACCGCGAGCCGGGCCCGGTCACCCAGACCTTCCAGACCTCGCTGCCGGCCGGCACCTACTGCGACGTCCAGCACGGCGACCCGTCCGCCAACGGCGGCTGCGGCGGGCCGACCTACACGGTCGGCTCCGACGGCCGGTTCACCGCCACCGTCGGCGCCGGCGACGCGGTGGCCCTGTACGTCGGCGCCTCCGGCGGCACCGTCCCGGCGAGCTCCGGCGCCTCCTTCGCGGTGAACGCCACCACCAGCTGGGGCCAGAACGTCTACGTGGTCGGCAACAACGCCGCCCTCGGCAGCTGGGACCCGGCCAAGGCGCTGCCGCTCTCCTCGGCCGCGTACCCGGTCTGGAAGCTGGACGTGGCGATGGCCGCGGGCACCGCGTTCGAGTACAAGTACCTGCGCAAGGACGCCTCCGGCGCGGTGACCTGGGAGTCCGGGGCCAACCGCACCGCCACCGTCCCGGGCTCCGGCAAGGTGACGCTGGGCGACACCTGGCGGCCCTGACCCCCCGTACCCCCTACCGCCGCTCACGACGGCCGTCCCGCCCCGCCTGCGCGGGGGCGGGGCGGCCGTCGGCGTACGCGGGCGGGTGCCGCGCGGGGGGAGGGGTGTGCCCGGTCAGCCGCGCCCGATGTAGGGCATCGTGGTCGCCATCACCGTCGCGAACTGCACGTTGGCCTCCAGCGGCAGCTCCGCCATGTGGCGCACGGTCCGGGCGACGTCGGCCACGTCCATGGTCGGCTCCACGGCGGTCCGCCCGTCCGCCTGGCGCACCCCGGTGCTCATCGCGGCGGTCATGTCGGTCGCCGCGTTGCCGATGTCGATCTGCCCGCAGGCGATCCGGTACGGCCGCCCGTCCAGCGAGAGCGACCGGGTCAGCCCGGTCACCGCGTGCTTGGTCGCGGTGTACGCGATCGAGTGCGGACGCGGCACGTGCGCCGAGATCGAGCCGTTGTTGATGATCCGGCCGCCCTGCGGCTCCTGCCGCCTCATCCGCCGGAACGCCGCCCGGGCGCAGAGGAAGGCGCCGGTCAGGTTGAGGTCGACCACCGCCCGCCACTCGGCGACGGAGAGCTCGTCCACCGGGGTCGGCGCGCCGAAGGTGCCCGCGTTGTTGAACAGCAGGTCCACCCGGCCGAAGCGGTCGGCGGCGGCCGCGAACAGGGCGTCCACCGCGTCGGGGTCGGTCACGTCGCTGGGCACCACGAGGGTCGTCCCGCCCGCGGCGGCCCTGTCGGCAGCCGTCGAGGCCGCAGCCGCCGCAGCCGTCGCGTGCAGGGGCTCCGCCCGCCGCCCGGCGAGCACCACCCGCCAACCGGCCGCGGCCAGCTCCACCGCGACCGCGCGGCCCACCCCGCTGCCGGCCCCGGTGACGACGGCGACCCGCCCGGGCCCGGGGGTCGTGGCGGGTTCGACGGGTGCTGCGGGCATGGCGGGGCTCCTTTCGCGGTGGGGCTGCTCCGATCGTCCCCGGCGCGGTCGCGGCGCGTCACTGGTAGGAGGACCCAAAGCCCGCCGCCCCCGGCGCCCGCAGCGCTGTGCACCCTGCCGTCCGGCGGGCCGGAGCCCCCGCCGAACGGCGGGGAGGGTGTCCGCCGATCGGGGGTGAACCCGTGGACGACGCCCGTACGTGCGCAACCGGTCCGGGCCCGGTCACGTCATAAGATCGCAGGACGGCGCGCCACCCCACCGGGCGGCGCGCCTTCCAACGGGGCCTGCGATCAGCCGTGCCCCGGTTCCGTCTCGGCCCCACCCGGGGGCCACCGCCCGGCCCCGTGGGCCGGACGTGACACCGGTCGGAGAGTCTCACCGTGCAGCCGCAGTCCACCCGCATCCGCGCCGTCCTGACCGGCGCCGCCGCCTTCACCCTGGCCGCCTCGCTGGCGGCCTGCGGCAGTACGGACGGCAGCGGGGACAGTGCCAAGGGCGGTGGCGGCACGTCCGCCGCCACCGGCGCCACGGCCGACGGCGGCACCCCGGCCCCGGCGCCGACCACCACCGCGCCGCCGAAGCCGAGCAAGGTGCTGATGCCCACCGGCCCGCAGGCCACCTTCACCAAGGCCCGCGACACCAATGCCGGCCAGATCACGGTCACCACGCTGACCGGCCCCAAGTCGGGCGTCTCCGGCAAGGTCTGGGTCTGGCTGCCGCCGGAGTACCACGACCCCAAGTACGCGAAGACCGGCTTCCCGGTGCTGACCCTCTACGCGGGCGGCCAGAGCGCCGGCTACAACACCTGGACCGACAACCAGCTGCCGATCCAGGAGGCCAACGCCGAGCTGGTGAAGACCGGCAAGTCGCACCCGTTCATCATGATCATGCCGGTGCAGAACCTGGAGTCCAGCGAGGCCAAGGCCCTGGAGTGCGCCGACATCCCCGGCCAGCCCAAGATGGGCACCTGGATGGCCGAGGACATCCCGGACTTCGTGCGCGCCAACTTCCGCACCGTCAAGGGCCGGGACGGCTGGGGCCTGATGGGCGCCTCCACCGGCGCGTTCTGCAGCGCCAAGCTCGCGCTGCAGCACCCCGACAAGTTCAAGGCGGCCGTCCCGATCGACGGCTACTTCAACCCGGACTCCCCGCTCTGGAAGGGCCACGACGCCGAGCGGCTGGCCAACAGCCCCGACACGATGGTCGCCCAGGGCAAGGCGGACGTGCGGATCCTCGCCACCGCGGGCGGCGCCAACGCGTACGAGATCAGGCTGGTCAAGGCCTGGGTGGCCAAGGCGGCGCCGCCGCTGACCGTGGAGTACTACGAGCAGCCCGGCGGCAAGCACCTGACCTCGGACTTCAAGAAGATGATCCCCGACACCCTGCAGTGGCTCAGCAAGAACCTGGCCGGCCCGGAGGCCGACCAGTAGGCACCGGCCGTACCGCGCGGACCCCCGAGCCCCCCGGCCCGGGGGTCCGCGCGTCCGGCCGTCGGGCCCGGCCGCCGCGCCCGGCGGTGTCAGCCGAGCTTCCAGTCCCGCCAGCCCTCGTCGACCGCCTGGACGAAGCCCGGTCGGGCGGCCACGTCGAGCGCCTGCTCCGGGGTGAGCGGTGTCCGCGGCGTCCCGTCGGTGGAGCCGGGGTTGAGGTTCACGGTGATCCGGCGGTGCCTCTCGGCGGTGATGACCATGAGGACGGTCCCGCCGGGCCGGTCGCGGTAGGCCGGGTACGCCGCCCAGAGCACGGTCCCGTCGGGCAGCGTCCGGCCGGCGCAGTCCCGCAGCAGGTCGCCGTTGGTGCGCGGGCCGCAGGGTGACATCCGCTCCTCGGGGGTCCTCGCCCAGCCCTCGAAGATCCGGAGCACGTTCCCCTCGCCGCCGTCCTCCCTCAGCAGCCGGAAGACCGAGGCGTGCCCGCCCTCCTCGACCCGGCCGGCGAACCCGGGCAGCGGGTGCTCCCGCAACCACGTCAGCAGGTTCTGATGGCCGACGGCGTTCAGCCGCCAGTCCTCCACCAGGTGCTCCGGCGTGGGCGCGGCGGTGGCCGTCGGCGTCGGCGCGGCCGAGCCGCTGGGGCCCGCCGTCGGGGTGCCGCTCGCCGGCGGGCTCCCGCTCGCGGTCGGGGCGGCGGCGGTGGCGCTGGGCTCCGGCCGGCCGCCGACCGTGACGCCCAGCGTGGCGACCGTCGCCACCGCCGCCGCCACCGCGGTGACCGTCAGCACCCGGCGCCGCAGTCTCAGCCGGGCACCGGCCCTGCGGACCTCCGGCACGACCACCGGCGCGGCCGGCTCCGGCTGGTCCAGCGCGGTACGGAACAACGCGCCCATCTGCTCGGCGCCGAACTCGGGATCCTCCCGGGTCATGTCCTTGCCTCTCCTCATCAGCTCGCGTCGGGGCCCGCGTCGGCGCGGCGGACCGTGGGCGCGACGGTCCGTCAGTTCGCGGCGATCTCGTGCACCGAGTCGCCGAGGATCGCCCGCAGCTGGGCCAGCCCCCGGTGGGTGCCGGACCTCACCGCACCCGTGCTCAGACGCAGCGCGGCGGCCGTCTCCTCGACGCCCTGGTCCTCCCAGAACCGCAGCACCAGCACGGCCCGGTACGCCGGGGTGACCCGGGCCAGCGCGGCCAGCACCGCCAGCCGCCGGGCCGGGTCGCTCTCGACGGCCCCGCCGGGCGAGGCGTCCAGCACCGCCGGCAGGTCCGCCTCGGCGACCTCGTGGGAGGAGCGCCGCCGGCGGGTGTCGATGTAGTGGCGGACCAGCGTCGTCCGGGCGTAGCCGATGGCGGCCTCGGGTTCGCGCAGCCGGTGCCAGCGGGCGTACAGCTTGACCAGCGTGGCCTGGACGAGGTCCTCGGCCAGGTGCCAGTCCCCGCAGAGCAGGTACCCGGTGCGGCGCAGCGCGCCGTAGCGGCTGGCGACGAACTCGTCGAAGGACTGCTCCTGTTCCGGTGACATTCCGCCCCGCTGCTCCTCGTCCGCTCCCCGGCGCCGTACGCGCCCTCACTCTGGACACGAGGCGAGGGCCGCGCCGTGTTGCGCCGCGGCCCGGATTCTCCGCGATCCAGCCGCTGACCTGGGCGTCAATCGGACATTGATTCCCCTCTGATCGACTGTGCCCACCCTGGTGACCCCAGCCCAGCCTCCCGCGATCCGTGAAGAGAGCGTCATGCCGAGCCACCTGCTGCCCGTTGCGAACCCGTCCGTCCCCGCCCAGCCGGCCCCCGCCGCGACGGGTGAGCGTGCCGTGGCCGAGGAGGAGCCGCAGGCCACCCGCTTCGCCGGTCTGCGGCTGGTGCACTCGGCGCTGCGCCGGGACCTCGCCCGGCTGCCCAACGCGCTGCGGCTGCTCCAGCCCGGGGACGACGAGCAGGGCGCGGCGCTGCTGCGGCACTGGGACTTCGTCACCGCGATGCTGACCTGCCACCACGAGCAGCAGGACACCCGGATCTGGCCGATCCTGCGCCGCTTCGCGCCCGAGCTGCGGCTGCTGCTGAACTGGCTGGAGGCGGACCACCACAACCTGGACCACTCGTTCACCCGGGTCACCACCCTGGTGCGGATCGCCAGCCGGGACGCCGGCAGCGCCTGGCCGGTGGCCTACGCGGTGGAGGACCTGGCCGCCCGGCTGGAGACCCACCTGCGGATCGAGGAGCGGCAGCTGCTGCCCGGGATGGAGAAGGTCTTCGTGGCCAACTCCCGGGTCGGGAGCCTGCCGGAGCTGCTGGACCTGCTGCGGTCGGCGCAGGGCCCGGGGACCGCGGACGCGCTGGCCTGGCTGCTGGAGGGCGTCGAGCCGGAGGTGGTCGACCGGCTGCTGGCGGACTGCGACGACAGCGTGGCCCGGCACTGGCCGCACTGGCAGGCCACCTATCAGCGCTGCACCGCGCCGCTCTGGGGCCCGGCCGAGAGCGTCCCCGGCGTCCCGGGCCAGCTGCCGGGGCACCTCTCGGACTGAGCGCCGGGCGCTTCTCGCGGTCCTCGATCTACGCGCGTGGCATATGCCATGAGCATGAAGGTGCGGGGGCGCGGTCGGTGCGCGGGCGCGGGGGCATGGCCGGCGTGAGGGCGCGCGGGCCCGGGGGAGACCGAGGCCTCAGCGCATCCCGAGCCGCGCCAGGTACCCGTTCACCGCGGCCGGGTCGTACGTGGCCAGCCCCAGGTAGCCGTCCGGGCGCACCACGAACAGCCCCCGCCCGTACGCCCCGGCGGCGACCCCGCCGTCCACCCGGTGGGCCCGCACGCCCGCCGGCAGCCCGTGCGGCAGCTCGCAGCCGACGGCCAGCACCGTCGCGTGCGGTCCCCGGAAGACGTCGAACAGCCGGGCGGGGCCGCCCTCGCCGTCTGTGGGCGGGGCGTCCGTGAGCGGGGCGTCCGGCGCGCGCTCGCCGGCCCGCAGCGCGTCCTCGGCCAGGTCGGTGCGCTGCTCCACGGTCAGCGGCCCGTGCTCGTAGCCCAGGCCCAGCTGCTCGGTGCGCGGCCCGCGGCGCAGCTCGCCGGCCCGCACCCCGCCCGCGCGGTGCAGCCGGGTGGAGAGCTCCAGCACGTCGGCCGCGATCGGCAGGCGCTCCTCCTCGTAGCTGTCCAGCAGCGACTCGTCCGCGCCGTGCCGCAGCACCTGGCCGAGCTTCCAGCCCAGGTTGTACGCGTCCTGGACGCTGGTGTTCAGCCCCTGGCCGCCGGCCGGGGAGTGGATGTGGGCGGCGTCGCCGGCCAGGAAGACCCGGCCCTCCCGGAACCGCTCGGCGAGCGCGGCCCGCGGCTTGAAGTTCGAGGCCCAGCGCACCTCCCGGACGTCCTCGGCGGCGAGGTGGGTGCGCTCGGCGATGGTGCGGGCGACGGCCTCGGGGGAGGTGTCCGGCTCGCCCTCGGTGAACTGGGCGAACAGCTGGAAGTCCGCCGTGCCCGGCAGCGGGCAGAGCAGCAGCGCGCCGCCGGGCGCCTTCGGCCAGATGTGCCAGTTGTCGCGGTCCAGGCCGTCGATCCGCACGTCGGCGACCAGCGAGGGGCTCGGGTCGACCTCCTCGCCGGCCATCGGGATGCCCATCGTCCGCCGGACGGTGCTGCGCCCGCCGTCGGTGGCCACCAGGTAGCGGGCGCGGACCGTCCGGTCGGCGCCGTCCGGGCCGGTCAGCCGGGCCTCGACGTGGTCCGGGTGCGGGGTGAGGCCGGTCAGCCGGGTGCCGAAGGTGACCCGGCCGCCGAGCTCGCGCAGCCGGGCGTCCAGCAGCTCCTGGGTGCGCCACTGCGGGACCATCCGGACGTCCGGGAACGGGACGGTCGGGTCGGGGGCGTTGCGCTCCATGAGGTCCCACTCGCCCTGCCGCTCGCCGTCCTGCCAGCTCATCATCCGCGGGTACGGCGCACCGGCGGCCCGGACGGCGTCGGTCAGGCCGAGGTCGTCCAGGACCTCCAGGGTGCGCGGCTGGAGCCCCTTGCCGCGGGAGCCCGGGAACAGTGCCGCGGAGGCCTCCACCAGCAGGACGTCCACCCCGCGCCGGGTGAGGTCGCAGGCCAGGGTGAGGCCGGTCGGGCCGGCTCCGACGACGAGGACGTCGATGTACTCCATGATCACCATCTCCTTAACGGCGTTAAGCTCGCTGTCGTGGACGAGCATGGCCTTAACGGTGTTAAGTTGTCAACGGGTGAGTCCGCCGGACCGGGATCCGGGCCGACGGGAGCCCCCGCAGGAACACGGGCGGCCGGGGCCGCCGTACGGAAGGAACGCCATGGCAGCGCCCAAGCTGGACCGCGCACAGGTCGTCGACACCGCCCTGCGGCTGCTCGACGAGACCGGCCTGGACGGTCTGACCCTGCGCCGCATCGCCACCGAGCTGGACGTCAAGGCACCCGCGCTGTACTGGCACTTCGCCAACAAGCAGGCGCTGCTCGACGAGATGGCCACCGAGATGCTCCGCCGGATGAACGCCGGCCCGGCCGCCCGGCCCGAAGGCTGGCAGCAGGCGCTCACCGCCAGCTGCCGCACCCTGCGCGCGGGACTGCTCGGCTACCGCGACGGCGCCAAGGTCTTCAGCGGCACCCGGCTCACCGACAGCGGCCACGCCGAGGGGCAGCAGCTGATGCTGGCGGCCTTCGTCGACGCCGGGTTCACCCTCCCCGACGCCGTCCAGGCCTTCACCACCGGGCTGGCGTACACCATCGGCTTCGTGATCGAGGAGCAGGCCGTCCAGCCGATGCCCGGCGAACGCGCCCCCGGCTACGACCCCGAGGAGCGCGCCGGCTCCATCGCGCCCGAGCACGAGCTCGCGGCCGCCGCCGGGGCGGACCTCTTCGGCGACTTCGAGCGCCGCTTCGAACGCGGCCTGACCGTCCTGGTGGCCGGCGTCGAGGCGGTGCTCGCGCCGCCGGCCGCGCGCCCCTAGGTGCCGTTCCGGGGCGGGACGGGTGCTACCGTCCGCCGGTGACCTCGTCGATTCAACCGTCCCTGCTGCAACCCCCGCTGATCGCCCGTCTGCTGGGCGCCGAGCGCATCCTGATCGCCGGCGCCGGGGGCGGCTTCGACGTGTACGCGGGCCTGCCGATCGCCCTCGCCCTGCGCGCGGCCGGCAAGGACGTCCACCTCGCCAACCTCTCCTTCAGCCACCT
This sequence comes from Kitasatospora sp. NPDC004240, assembly GCF_053603215.1. Classification (NCBI taxonomy): domain Bacteria; kingdom Bacillati; phylum Actinomycetota; class Actinomycetes; order Kitasatosporales; family Streptomycetaceae; genus Kitasatospora; species Kitasatospora sp. NPDC004240. The sequence continues at coordinate 10,170 of NZ_JBSGFD010000150.1, forward strand.
GTACGGGCTGCCCGCCGACGTGTGGCTGGAGCCGGACGTGGCCCGGATCCGCCCCGACACCGCCGCGCCCGAGGGCTACTTCCCCGAACGCACCCTCGCCCGGTGGCTGCGGCTGCACCGCATGCCGGACACCGTCTGGGCGTTCGCCTCGGTCGGGGTGCGGCCGCTGCGCGAGGCGTACCGGGCGCTCGTCGGGCACCTCGGCATCGACGCGATCCTGCTGGTCGACGGCGGCACCGACATCCTGATGCGCGGCGACGAGACGGGGCTCGGCACGCCCGAGGAGGACATGGCCAGCCTCGGCGCCGTCGCCGGGCTGGCCGGGGTGCCCGAGCGGCTGGTGGCCTGCCTGGGCTTCGGCATCGACGCGTTCCACGGCGTCAACCACTCACTCGTCCTGGAGAACCTGGCCGCCCTCGACCGGGCCGGTGGCTACCTGGGCGCCTTCTCCATCCCGCGGGCGAGCCGGGAGGGCGCGCTCTACCTCGACGCCGTGGAGCACGCCCGCGCCGCCTACCCGGAGCACCCGAGCATCGTCAACGGCTCGGTGGCCGCCGCGCTGCGGGGGGAGTTCGGCGACGTGCGGTTCACCGACCGCACCCGGTACAGCGAGCTCTTCGTCAACCCGCTGATGACGCTGTACTTCGGGGTGACGGTGGAGGCGCTGGCGGCCGAGCACCGCTACCTCCACCTGCTGGAGCGCACCGTGCTCACCCGTCAGATCAGCAGCGTGATCGAGGAGTTCCGGGACGGGCTGCCGCACCAGCGGCCGCCGCGCCAGTACCCGCACTGAGGCGCCCGCGAAGCTCAGCCCGAGGCGAGCCGGAACTCCAGGTTCCCGAAGCGCACCTGGTCGCCGGGGCGCACCCGGGTCGAACCGGCCACCCGGCGGCCGTTCACATGCGTGCCGTTGGTCGAGCCGAGGTCGTACAGCACCCAGCCGTCGCCCTCGTGCCGCAGCTCCGCGTGGGCACGCGACACCGATGCGTCGTTCAGCCGCAGGCCCGAGCCGGGCAGCCGGCCGATCGTCAGCACGGGCGCCCCGCCCTGCGGCAGGCTCAGGCCCGGCAGCCGCTCCAACCGCCACGCGCCGCGCAGTCGTACGCCGAACGCCGAGATCTGCCCGGCCGTGCGCAGCACGAACCGGCCGACCGGGTTGCCCCTCGGCAGGTCGGCCATCGCCTCGTCCAACTCGGCGCGGCTGTTCGCCTGCAGCACGACGTCCATCCGGCCGAGGAACGTGTCGTGCGACAGCCGCCCGCTGCCGGCCCCCTCCCGGAGCACCCCGAGCGCCTGCTCCCGCTCCGCCTCGGAGGGCCGGACCACGTGTGTCCGGATCTCTGGTGACGTCATGGCCCGATTGTCGGCCCACCCGCCGCCACCTGTCCAGATTGCACGGTGCGCCAGGACAGCGTGAAGTCCGGACCGACCCGCAGCGAGCGCTCCCCGGAGCCCTCGTCGAGCGTGCTGACCTCCCCGGGCGCGGTGAACGCGCCGGTGGAGCCGAGCCGCAGCCGGGTGAGCTCCTCCTGCCGGGCCACCGTCAGTTCCCAGGCCCTGTCGGCCTCTCCGGCAGCTCCGGCCCCGGCGGGGGTGGCGAGGTGGACGACGGCCTCCCGCTCGGGGGCGTGGCGCTGCCCGCCGAACCCGAGCGCGATCAGCCGCACCTGGGCCGTCCGCGGCGCGGCGCGCCGCTCCCCGCGCGCCGGGGCCCGCCGTCCGCCCAGCTCCTGCGCCAGCTCGCGGGCCCAATCGCCGGTCGGTCCCCGGCCCGCCCGCATCCGCAGGGTCTCGGCGAACCAGCCCGCACAGGCGTCCCCGCCGCGCTCCACCCACCCCGTGAGCAGCGCGCGGAACGCGTCCTCCCCGCCGCCGGCCACCGCCAGCAGCTCCGCCCCGGCGCCCTCGAACACGCCGCACAGCCGCAGCACCGCGCGCCGGGAGGCCGTGGCCGCGTACCGGACGTGCCGGATCTCCAGCATCGCCTGGTGCAGCACCCCTGCCGCGAGGGCGGCGGCGCCGCCGCCCGCGGGCAGCAACGGACGGGGCTGCCGTCGCCGGCGCCCGACCCCCGGCGTCACCGCGTCGGCGGCCCGGCCACCCGGTGAGAGCCCCCAGTGCGGGTCGTCGATCCGTACCTCGGCCCGCTCGCCGACCAGCCGGCCGGTGCCCGCGAGCAGCAGCTCCACCCGGCCGGGCGAGGTGCGGAACTCCAGCGCCCCGCCGGCCGGATGGCCGAGGTCCAGTTCGGCCACCGAGACGGCGTGCAGGCCGATCGTCAGCTCGGGCGGCGCCCCGGTACCGGTGGGGGAGGGCTCGCCGTGGTCGAAGTCGCGCCGGGCGCGGACGGTGAGCGTGCCGCCCAGCTCCGCCCCTGCGCCCTCCAGCCGGAGGTACTCGAAGCGGCAGTCCGTCAGGTCGTAGCCGGCCACCGCCCGCTCGGTGAGCGGCTCGCTCCAGTGGTACAGCGTGTCGGCGTGGCCCCGGTAGGGCCCGGACGGCGCGTCCCGGAGCGGGGACACCAGCCCGGCGGCCGGCTGCCCGGCGGCCTCGGACTCGGCCAGCACCCACGCGTACCGGGACTCGCCGAACGAGGCCATCCAGCGCAGCGCCCGGCGCGCCCGCCACTCCCGCGCCCAGGGCGTACGGGCGGTGGCGGCGGCGAACAGCGGGGCGGTGTTGTTGTCCCAGACGTCCGCGAACCGGATGACCGTCGGCCGGTCGAAGGTGCGCCCGTCCGCCGCCGCGGCGGCGATCCGCGTGATCGATCGGTCGAGCAGTCCGGTCAGCACGCGCAGCGCCGACTGTGGCACGGTCCCCCCAAGGATGGTCGTCAGGCCTTCTTCGCGGCCGCCAGGATCTTCTCCGTCGTGTGCAGGAACCGGGAGGTGCCCCGGCCCCGGTAGGACTTTCCGAAGACGTCCGCCGGGTTGGTGTTCATCCGGCCGCCCCGCAGGTGTATCACCACGTACGCGGTGCCCTCGTCGGCGCCGATGATCTCGAAGTCGCCCTTCGGGGAGGTCTGCGGCACCTCGAAGCCTGCCGGCAGCGGCTCGGACAGGAACACCACCATCAGCCGGACCTCCGGGCCCGCCTCGACCCCGGCGAAGGGCTCGGCCGCCAGCACGGCCTCGACCTCCTCGACCGTCCGCAGCATCACCGGCACCTCGAAGCCGAGCGCCTCGGCGAGGTGCGCCTCGATGCGCCGGGTCAGGGCGGCGCGGCCCGGCTCGGCGGCGGGCTCGTCGGTGGTGAAGAAGACGTTGCCGCTCTGGATGTAGGTGCGGACCCCGTCGAGGCCCAGCTCGGTGAAGAGGGCGCGCAGCCGCTCCATGCGCACCGTCCGGCCGCCGACGTTGACGGCCCGCAGGAAGGCGATGTACGTGGTGGTCACGGTGGCAGTGTGACACCCGCCACCGACACCGGTACGGCTACAGCCGGGCCCGGCCGCGCCACCGTCCGGCGGCGGCCGGTGCGCTTCGGCGGGTCCGCCGGTGCCCGGTGCCAGACTGCGGGCATGGCTACCTGGCAGGATTTCGAGCAGCAGGCCCCGGACCTGGCCCCCGCCGTACGGGCCCGCTTCGAGGCGAACAAGCACCACGTCCTGGCGACGCTCCGCAAGGACGGCTCACCCCGGGTCAGCGGGACGGAGGTGGACTTCATCGGCGCCGACCTCGTGCTCGGGTCGATGCGCGACGCGATGAAGGCCCTCGACCTCCGGCGGGACCCCCGCTTCGCCCTGCACAGCAACCCCAGCGACGAGACGCTGGAGGGCGGTGACTCCAAGCTCTCCGGCCTCGCGGTCGAGCTCACCGACGCGTCCGAGCTCGCCGCGTACGAGGCGGAGCTGCCCGAGCCGCCGCCGGGCCCGTACCACGCCTTCCGGCTGGACCTCCGGCAGGTGGTGCACACCACGGTCGAGGGGGAGCACCTGTGGATCGTCTCCTGGCGGCCCGGGGAGCCGGTCCGCCGGGTGCAGCGGCACTGAGCCGCCGCTCCGGCCCCGGGGCGCCCCCCGGGGCCGGGAGGGCGTCAGGACAGGACGGACTTCACGGCCTCGGGTGTCCGGGCCACCACGGCGTGCCCGTCGTCGGCGGTGATGATCGGGCGCTGGATCAGGATCGGGTGCTCGGCCATGGCCGCGATCCAGCGCGCGCGGTCGCCCGGCTCCCTGGTCCACTCCTTCATCCCGAGGTCCTTGGCGGCCTGCTCGTCCAGCCGGGTGATGTCCCAGGGCTCCAGGCCCAGCCGCTCCAGCACCTGCTCCAGGTCGGCGACGCTCGGCGGGTCCTCCAGATAGCGGCGCACGGTGTACTCGGCCCCGGCGGCGTTCAGCTCGCTCAGCGCCGAGCGGCACTTCCCGCAGCGCGGGTTGATCCAGATCTCCATGCCGCCCAGGGTACCGAGCGCCACCGACGGCGGGCCCGGGCGCCACCGCCGACCGCCCTCAGCCGCCCGCGGCAGCCGTCCGGTGAACCGGCCGGAACCGGGGAACTCCCGGGCGTCCGCCGGAGGTTCACGAACCAGGTGACGGGCCGATTCGGAGGGGAGCGCTGCCATGGACGGCGCGGCGATCATCGAGCAACTGGTGTCCGAGCAGGGAACGACCGATCCGTACCCGCTGTACGAGCGGGCGCACGAGCTGGGGCCGGCCGCCCCGGCCGGGCCCGGCACCCTCCTGGTGGCCGGGCACGCCGCCGCCAACCGGGTGCTGCGCAACCCGGCCTTCGGCGTCGTGGACGTCGACTTCATGGCCGGGCTGGACGAGGAGGCCACCCGGCACTCCTCGCTGATGCTGCTCGGCCGCTCGATCCTGGAACGCAACGCCCCGGACCACGCCCGGGTCCGCTCGCTGATCGCCTCGGTGTTCACCGCCCGCCGGGTCGCCGCCCTGCGGCCCGCGGTGGAGGCGGCGGTCGGCCGGCTGCTGGACGAACTGGCCGAACGCGGCGCCGACGGCTCCCCGGTCGACTTCATGGACGCCTTCGCCTTCCGGCTGCCGGTGGGCGTGATCTGCGAGCTGCTGGGCGTGCCCGAGCGCGACCGCTACCGCTTCCGCGGTCTGGCGAGCGATCTGACGGTGGCCCTGGAGTTCGTCCAGGACTACTCCCAGCTGACCGCCGCCGACCGGGCCGCCGACGAACTGTCCGCCTACTTCGCCGAGTTGGCCGCCGAGCGGCGGGCCCGCCCACAGGACGACCTGGTCAGCGACCTGGTCCGGATCGCGGACGAGGACCCGGGTCGGCTCTCCGGGGAGGAACTGCTGGCCAATCTGGTGCTGCTCCTGGTGGCCGGCTTCGAGACCACCACCAACCTGCTGGGCAACGGCCTCGCCCTGCTCTTCCACCGCCCCGAGATCATGGCCGGGCTGCGCACCGGTGCGATCTCCCCGGACGGCTTCACCGAGGAGGTGCTGCGCTACGACCCGCCGGTCCAGCTCACCTCCCGGATCGCCCTTGCCGACGGCCTCGACGTGGAGGGGCTGCCGGCGCCGCGGGGCAGCATGGTGCTCGTCCTGCTGGGTGCGGCCAACCACGACCCGGCCCGCTACGAGCACCCGGAGCGCTTCGACCCGGGCCGTACCGAGAGCCAGCCGCTGAGCTTCGGCGGCGGCCCGCACTACTGCCTCGGCGCCCAGCTGGCCCGGCTGGAGGCGGTGGTCGCCGTCCCCGCCCTGCTGGACCGCTTCCCCCGGCTGGCCCGCGCCGGGGTCCCCACCCGCCGCGACCGCCTGGTCCTGCGCGGCTACGAGACCCTCCCGATCACCACCCGCTGACCCCGCTCGCGACGCCCCCGGGAACCGCCGGGACCGCCGACGCCCATCGAGGCGTCGGCGGTCCCGGCGGTGACGGTGTACGGGCCTACAGGTCGTAGTAGAGCTCGAACTCGTACGGGTGGGGGCGCAGGGCGATCGGGGCGATCTCGTTGGTGCGCTTGAAGTCGATCCACGTCTCGATCAGGTCGGGCGTGAAGACGTTGCCCGCGAGCAGGTACTCGTGATCGGCCTCCAGGGCCTCCAGTACGGCGGAGAGGGAGGCGGGTACCTGCGGGACGTTGGCGTGCTCCTCGGGGGCGAGCTCGTAGAGGTCCTTGTCGACGGGCTCCAGCGGCTCGATCTTGTTCTTGATCCCGTCCAGGCCGGCCATCAGCATGGCGGCGAAGGCCAGGTAGGGGTTGGAGGCCGGGTCCGGGGCGCGGAACTCGATGCGCTTGGCCTTGGCGTTGGAGCCGGTGATCGGGATGCGGATGGCGGCCGAGCGGTTGCGCTGCGAGTAGACCAGGTTGACCGGGGCCTCGAAGCCGGGGACCAGGCGGTGGTAGGAGTTCACCGAGGGGTTGGTGAAGGCGAGCAACGAGGGGGCGTGCTTGAGCAGGCCTCCGATGTAGTAGCGGGCGGTGTCGGACAGGCCGGCGTAGCCCTGCTCGTCGTAGAAGAGCGGGGAACCCTCGGTCCACAGCGACTGGTGGACGTGCATGCCCGAGCCGTTGTCGCCGAAGATCGGCTTCGGCATGAAGGTGGCGGTCTTGCCGTTGCGCCAGGCGACGTTCTTGATGATGTACTTGAACAGCATCAGGTCGTCGGCGGCGTGCAGCAGGGTGTTGAACTTGTAGTTGATCTCGGCCTGGCCGGCGGTGCCGACCTCGTGGTGCTGGCGCTCGACCTCCAGCCCGGCCTTGGCCAGCTCCAGGGACATCTCGGCGCGCAGGTCGGCGAAGTGGTCGACCGGCGGCACCGGGAAGTAGCCGCCCTTGTACTTGACCTTGTAGCCGCGCGCGTCGCCCTCGGCGGAGCCGGTGTTCCAGGCGCCGGCCTCGGAGTCGATGTGGTAGTACGACTCGTTGGCGCTGGTCTCGAAGCGCACCGAGTCGAAGACGTAGAACTCGGCCTCGGGGCCGAAGAACGCGGTGTCGGCGATGCCGGAGGAGGCGAGGTAGGCCTCGGCCTTCTTGGCGACGTTGCGCGGGTCGCGGCTGTAGGCCTCGCCGGTCACCGGGTCCTGGATGAAGAAGTTGATGTTGAGGTGCTTCTCGGCCCGGAAAGGGTCGAGCCGGGCCGTGGCCAGGTCGGGCACGAGCGCCATGTCGGACTCGTGGATGGCCTGGAAGCCGCGGATCGAGGACCCGTCGAACATCAGGATCTCGGTCGGGTCGAAGGTCGCGGCGGGTACGGAGAAGTGCTGCATCACGCCCGGCAGATCACAGAACCGGACGTCGATGAACTTCACGTCGTTGTCCTGGATGAACTGCTTCACTTCGGCGGCGTTGTTGAACATCCATCCTCCTCGGCGTGCGAATGGGACCACCCGCGAACGGGGCTCACCCTAGGAATGGCCCGTTTCCGATCGGTGACCCGGTCGTTTCCTGAATGTTAACCGGACCCGCCGAACGGGCGGCAAAGGCGTACGGCCCTGGACAAAACGCCTACCCCACCGGGGTCCCGTCCGGCAAGTGGTCTGGACCACTTCGGCAGCGCGACACGCCGGATTCACCCTCCGGGGGAGCCGGTGGCGGCGCGTCGCACCCGCCCGGTTAGTGTGGATCGGTGGACACCAGAGAAGCGTTGGGATCGTGGATCGACGGCCCGAAGGCGGCCGCCGAGAAGATGGGCGCCGATTTCGGTTACCGCGGCGAGCGCCTCGGCCTGCCCGAGGAGGGCCCCGGCTCGGTGGCCGGCCCCGGCCGCCGGATCGGCGCGGTCTTCGTGGACGGCTGGCTGGTCGCGCTGGTCGCGTACGGGCTGATCGCCAAGGGTGCCGTCGGCTCGGCCAACATGTGGACGACCCCGCTGTTCTTCGTGGTCACCGTGCTGCTGCTGGCCACCACCGGGACGACCGTCGGCAAGCGGCTGTTCGGCCTGCGGGTGGTGCGTCTGGACGGCACCCGCGCCACCATCCCGCAGGTGATGCTGCGCACCCTGCTGCTCTGCCTGGTGGTGCCGCCGCTGGTCTGGGACCGCGACACCCGCGGTCTGCACGACAAGGCGGTCGGCACCGTCGAGGTCCGGATCTGACACCCGGCGGCGCCCGCCCGGCCGGGCGCCGAACGTCGACCGGCCCGGGCCCGGCGCCGAACGTCCAACAGGACCCGGGTGTGAACGTCGAACGGCCCCGCCGCACACGAGGTGCGGCGGGGCCGTCTGCGTCAACGGGGGAGCGGGCTCAGCGGACCTGGCCGCCCTTGGGCATCCGGGCGCCCTTCGGCATCGGGCCCTTGGGGATCGGCGCCTTGGAGAGCAGGTCGCCGAGGGCGCGCAGCCGGTCGTTGGTCTCGGTGACCTGGCCCGGGGTGATGGCGCGCGGCAGCCGCATCAGGTGGATCTGCAGCTTCTTCAGCGGGACCTCGCCCTCGCCGGTGCCGACCACGATGTCGTGGACCGGCACGTCGCCGACCACGCGGGCCATCTTCTTCTTCTCGGCGGCCAGCAGCTGGCGGACCCGGTTCGGGTTGCCCTCGCCGATCAGCGCGATGCCGGCCCGGCCCACGGCGCGGTAGACCGCGTCCTGGTTACGGGTGACCGCCACCGGCGTCGGGCTGGCGCTCCAGCCGCGCCGGATGTTGTTGAGCACCGCCGCGACCGCGCCCGGCTGGCCCTCCATCTGCCCGAACGCGGCGCGCTCGGCGCGGCGCCCGAAGACGATCGCCATGGCCAGGAAGGCCACGATGAAGCCCAGGATGCCCAGGTAGATGGGGTGATCGATCGCGAAGCCGATGGCGAGAAAGACGCCGAAGGTCAGCAGGCCGACGCCGGCGATGATCAGGCCGATCTTGGTGTCGACCTTCTTGGTCATTTGGTACGCCTGACGGATCTGCTTCAGCCGCCCGGGGTTCTCGGATGTTTCCCTCGCCATAACGCTCATGGTACGTGGCACGGGTGGGGGATATCCAAGCCCGGTACCCGTTCGGTCCGAACCGTGACCCGGACGATCCCGTACGAACACCGAACGCGGCGGGCGGGCCGCGGAAATGCCCGGAGGGGCGGAGCCGAAGCCCCGCCCCTCCTCGATGATCGCGGGCGAACTCAGACGGTCGCCTGCTCGCGGCGCTCCAGCGCCTGGCGGTACAGCCGGCCGGCCCGGTACGAGGAACGCACCAGCGGGCCCGACATGACGCCGGCGAAGCCCAGCTCCTCGGCCTCCTGCTGCAGCTCGACGAACTCGTGCGGCTTCACCCAGCGCTCCACCGGGTGGTGGCGCAGCGAGGGGCGCAGGTACTGGGTGATGGTGATCAGCTCGCAGCCGGCCCCGACCAGGTCGGCCAGCGCCTGGCTGACCTCCTCGCGGGTCTCGCCCATGCCCAGGATCAGGTTGGACTTGGTCACCAGCCCGGCCGCGCGGGCCTGGGTGATGACGTCCAGCGAGCGCTCGTAGCGGAAGGCCGGGCGGATCCGCTTGAAGATGCGCGGCACCGTCTCGACGTTGTGCGCGAGCACCTCGGGGCGCGAGGAGAAGACCTCGGCGAGCTGCTCGGGCACCGCGTTGAAGTCGGGGATCAGCAGCTCGACGCCGGTGCGCCCGCTCTCGCGGCCGGCCGTCATCGCGTGCACCTGGCGCACGGTCTCGGCGTACAGCCAGGCGCCGCCGTCCTCCAGGTCGTCGCGGGCGACGCCGGTGATGGTGGCGTAGTTGAGGTCCATCGTGACGATGGACTCGGCGACCCGGCGCGGCTCGTCCCGGTCGAACTCGGCGGGCTTGCCGGTGTCGATCTGGCAGAAGTCGCAGCGGCGGGTGCACTGGTCACCGCCGATGAGGAAGGTCGCCTCGCGGTCCTCCCAGCACTCGAAGATGTTGGGGCAGCCGGCCTCCTGGCAGACCGTGTGCAGCCCCTCCTTCTTCACCAGCGACTGGAGGGCGTTGTACTCCGGGCCCATCTTCGCGCGGGTCTTGATCCACTCGGGCTTCCGCTCGATGGGGGTCTCGCTGTTGCGGACCTCCAGGCGGAGAAGCTTCCTGCCGTCGGGCGCGACAGCGGACACGTGCGACTCCTAGAACTAGACGGGGTACCCCCAGGGTACGCCTGTGCTTGTACGGCTTTCGCCGGGCCTGTGGCCCGCATTCGCAGGGCAACAGAGCTACCGGCCGGTAGATTCCCCCCCGGTCTCCCGACGCCCGCCCGGCTCAGCGGGCGGCGGCGGGCTCCGGCAGTTCGGCGAGGACGGCCGCCAGGTGCTTCTCGACCACCGGCAGCGCCTCGCCGACCGGGAAGTCCCGGCCCAGCTCGGAGGCGAGCGAGCCCACCCCCGCGTCCCGGATCCCGCACGGCACGATCCGGTCGAACCAGGTCATGTCCGGGTCGCAGTTGAGCGCGAAGCCGTGCATGGTGACCCCGCGCGCGACCCGTACCCCGATCGCCGCCAGCTTGCGGTCGTCGCCGCGCTGGCCCGCGTTGGAGGGAGCGTACTCGGGGCCGGCCAGCCGCGGGTCGATGCCCAGCGGCAGGCCCATCCGCAGGGTGAGCCGGCCGATGTCGACCACCTGCGCCGGGTCCACCACCGCGTCCGGGATGGACTCGCCCAGCACCCAGACCCCGCTGCGGCCCTCGACCCGGGTGGTCCCCACCCCGACCTCGGCGCAGGCGCGGATCAGCGCCTCCTCCAGCCGCCGCACGTACGCGACCACGTCGATCGGGTCCGGCAGCTTGACGATCGGGTAGCCGACCAGCTGGCCCGGCCCGTGCCAGGTGATCTCGCCGCCCCGGTTCACCTCGACCACCGGCGTCCCGTCCAGCGGCAGGTCGGCCGGGTTGGTGCGCTTGCCCATGGTGTACACCGGCGGGTGCTCCAGCAGCAGCACGGTGTCCGGGATCTCGTCCGCGACCCGCAGGGCGTGCAGCCGCTGCTGCTCCTCCCAGGCCTCCTGGTACGGGACGGCGCCGTCGCCCGTACCCATCCGCACGAAACGTACGTTCTCGCTCACCGCTGCTCCTTGCCAGGCGTTCGAGACCAACCTCGCCACTGTACGCCCGGTGCCGTCCGGGCCGTTCAGCCGCCCGAGAGCAGCTGCAGCCGCAGGGCCAGCTGGAGCTCCAGCGAGCGCTCCGGACGGTTCCAGTCCCGGCCGAGCAGCGCCTCCACCCGGTCCAGGCGCTGCACCACGGTGTTCACGTGGACGTGCAGCTCGTCCTTGGCCCGGGTCAGCGAGCCGCCGCAGTCGAAGTAGGCGCGCAGGGTGCGCACCAGCTCGGTGCCGCGCCGGGCGTCGTACTCCAGCAGCGGGCCCAGGGTGGCGCCGACGAAGCCGTCCACGTCGTGGCCGTCGCCGAGCAGCACCCCGAGGAAGCCGAGCGCCCGCGTCGAGGCGCCCTCCCCGGCCCGGCCCAGCACCCGCAGCGCCCGCACGCAGCGCAGGCCCTCGGCGTACGAGGCGGCCAGCGCGACCGGCCCGGCGGCGGCCCGGCCGGCGCCGACGGTGACCGGGAGG
>NZ_JBSGFD010000151.1:0-21548 GCF_053603215.1 Kitasatospora sp. NPDC004240
GATCAGCGGGGTGGAGGTGTGGTTGCGGACGAAGAACCGCTCGACCGGGATGTGCAGTCCGGTCCGCTCCCCGCCCGTCCCCGGGATCGTCAAGCCGCTGCCCGCCGAGTGGTTCGTGCCGCGCGGCACCAACGCGGAGATGCGCTGGGACGCGCTGCGGGCCGGCGGGGAGCGGACCGGACTGCACATCCCGGTCGAGCGGTTCTTCGTCCGCAACCACACCTCCACCCCGCTGATCGACCCGGAGCGGTGGCGGCTGCGGATCTTCGGCAGCGGTCTGCGCGGCGCCCCGGACGGCCCCGGGGCGGTGGAGTTCGACCTCGACGACCTGCGGCGGCTGCCGAGCACCCGGATCGGCGCGCTGATCGAGTGCGCCGGCAACGGCCGCGGCTTCTACGCCACCCAGCAGCACCAGAGCGTGCCCGGCACCCCGTGGACCCTCGGCGGCGTCGGCTCGGCGCAGTGGCGCGGGGTGCGGCTGGGCGAGGTGCTGCGCCGGGCCGGGCTGACCCGCCGGGCGGTGGACGTGCTGCCGTCCGGCCTCGACCCGGAGTTCGTCACCGGCGGGGTGAACCTGGGCCGGGTGCGCCGCCCGCTGCCGGTCGCCAAGGCACTGGACGACGTGCTGCTGGCGTACGAGATGAACGGCGAGCCGCTGACGCCGGACCACGGCGCTCCGGTGCGGCTGGTGGTCCCGGGCTGGGTGGGGATCGCCTCGATCAAGTGGGTGGGCGCCATCGAGGTGGCCGACGGGCCGCTCTACTCGCCCTGGAACACCGACTTCTACCGGCTGTTCGGCCCCGACCACCCGGCCGGCGGCGGCGAGCCGCTGAGCGCCCAGGTGGTCAAGAGCGCGTTCGAGCTCGGCCGGGGCGCGGTGCTGGAGGCGGGCCGCCGGCACCGGCTGCACGGGCGTTCGTGGTCCGGCGCGGCGGCGGTCCGCCGGGTCGAGGTGAGCACCGACGGCGGGTCGAGCTGGCGGCCCGCCGAGCTGCGGGACACCCCGCGGGCCGACAACTGGACGCGCTGGAGCGTCGACTGGCACCCGGAGGAGCCCGGCCCGTACGAGCTGCGCGCCCGCGCCACCGACCGCCGGGGCAACACCCAGCCGGAGGTGTCGGTGTTCAACCGCGAGGGCTACCTGTTCGACGCCGTGGTGGTGCACCCGGTCACGGTGGCGTGAGACGGGGCGGGGCCTAGATCGTCTGCTGCACCCCGTACGGCGCCGGGTGGGCCGGTTCGTACGGGGTGAGCACCAGGCGGACCACGTCCTCCAGGCGGCGGCGGGCGTCGCCGAGGGTGGTCCGGCCGGTCACCCAGGCGGTCAGCTCGCCCTGCCAGGCGTGGCCGACGATGTGCCGCACCAGGTCGCTGGCGGCCGCCGGGACCTCGGCCATCACCGCCTGGAGGGCGGCGCTGTCGGCGCGGGCCATGCCCTGCAGCGCCTCGCTGGCGAAGGGGTCGGTGGAGGCGGCGACGGCCACCCGCAGCCGGGCGAGCTCGGGCTGGCGCTGGTACGCGCGCATCCCTCCGCGCACGAAGCGCACCACCCGGTCGGTGGCCCCGAGGCAGGCCCGCGGTCCGCGCAGCTCCGCCACCAGGTCGGCGAGCAGCAGCCGGTGCCATTCGGCGATCGCCGCCGCCAGCAAGTGGTCCTTGGAGGAGAAGTAGCGGTACGCCGTCCCCAGGGCGACTCCGGACCGCTCGCAGACCTGCTTCATCTGCAGCCGCTCGACGCCGATCTCGTTCACCAGGGCCAGAGCGGCCGCGATCAGTGATTCGCGGCGTTCCAGCTGTCGCGGAGACATCGCCTCCACCGGCCGTGGTGACAGGTCAACCTTGGTCACCCGCACCATGATACGGCCCGGGGCCGCGCAGGAGTATGACGCCGACCGGCCACCCGTCGTTCACCCGTGTCCGGAAGCGGTGTTCAGCGCGGGCGCACCACCGTCTCGCGCACCAGCGCCTCCTGTACGGCGGAGGCCACCAGCAGGCCGTCCCGGTCGTAGAACTCGCCGAGCGCCAGCCCCCGGCCGTCCGAGGAGGACGGGCTGCGCTGGGCGAACAGCAGCCACTCGTCGGCGCGGAACGGGCGGTGGAACCACATCGCGTGGTCCAGCGAGGCGAGCATCATCCGCGGCGGCTCGGTGCGCTGGAAGTAGTTGGGCTGCACGTGCAGGGCGGCGGTCGAGGCGAGCGTCAGGTCGGACAGGTAGGTGAGCGCGCAGACGTGCAGCAGCGGGTCGTCGCCGGGCAGCGGCGAGCCGGTGCGCAGCCAGACGAACTGCTCGGGCATGCCGGGGACGGCGGGCGGCACCCCGGGGGCGTCGGCCGGGACGAAGCGCAGGTCCAGGGTGCGGAACCCGGCGCTCTGCTGGAAGCCGTCCCGGTCCTCCGGGTCCAGCAGGGCGAAGGCGTCGGGCAGTTCCTCGGGGCCGGGCACCGCGGGCATCGTCCGCTGGCGCTCCGCGCCGGACTCGGGGTGCTTGAAGGAGGCGGAGAGCGTGAAGATCGTGGACCGGCCGCGGTCGCCCTCCTGGACGGCGCAGACCCGGCGGGTGGCGTAGGAGAAGCCGTCGCGGACCCGGTCGACCTCGTAGTGGATCGGCCGGGACGGGTCGCCGGGCAGCAGGAAGTAGCCGTGCAGCGAGTGCACGGTGCGGCCGGGGTCCAGGGTGCGCCCGGCGGCGGTGAGGGCCTGGGCGGCGACCTGTCCGCCGAAGGCCCGCATCGGCGCCCCGGCGTGGCAGCGGCCCCGGAACGTGTTCTCGTCCAGCTGCTCGATCCGCAGCAGTTCGGCGAAGCCGCGCGTCCCGGCCGCCGTCTGTCTGTGCTGTTCGCTCACGTCGGTCACCGGGCCATAGTGGCAGATCAGGTAGAACCTGTTCCAGTCCTGCCCGGTGGACCGGTCGGCCGGACGGCCTGTCAGTCCCCTCGCCTAGCGTGCTGCGCATGTCGCAAGCCGCACACGCGTACGCCTATCTGCGCCCCTCCGCCGTCCTCGACGACGCCGGCGGCCGCCGCCTCGCCCTGGAGACCTCCGGCGGCGCCACCCCGCTCGGGGCGGTCGCCAACCCGCGCTTCTTCGCCGGGTTCCTGACCGACCCGGCGCCGGCCGCCGCCGCGCTGCTCGCCGTCGCCGACGTCGCCGCCGCGCGCTACTACCAGCCCCGGCTGCTCGCCTCGCTGGACCCGGTGGTCACCGCCAACGGCGACCGGCTGCGCTTCGAGTCCTTCTCGGGCTGCTGCGGCGTCTACGCCCGCCTGGACGTGCTCCAGGCGGGGCTGGACGGCGACGAGATCGGCCACGGCACCACCAACGTCGACGTCAACGACCCGCTCCGGGAGGCGCTCACCCGGATCGGCCCCGCCGACCCGCTGCACCTCGCGGTCGGTCCGGACGCCCTGGAGGTCACCACCTTCGACGGCCCGGTCGTGGAGAAGAAGGTGCCGCTGCCCGAGCGCTGGCTGCGCGGCTTCGCCGAGACCCAGGTGACCGCCGCCGGCTTCGACCTGCGCGCCGAGCTGCCCGCCGCCGAGGCCGTCCGCTTCCTGCGCTCCCTGCCGCGCTCCGGCGCCGGCCGCACCGGCGCCCGGACCGTCCAGTGGGTGGTCCCGGCCGGCCGTACGCTGCGCCCGACCACCCGTCCGGTGCCCGGCGCGGTCTGCCTGCCCGGCCCGGAGCGGCTGGTGGCGCTGCAGCGGGTGCTGCGGCACGCCCTCGCGCTACGGGTCTACGGGCCGGTGGCGGGCGACGGCCCGGCGGCCTCGGCCTGGGAGGTGGTGCTGCCCGGGATGCGGCTGACCCTGACCCTGTCGCCGGACGCCTCGCGCGGCTTCTCCGGGGAGGGCGGCGTGCTGGGCGCGCTCGCCACCGGCACGGCCGAGCAGGACGCCGAGCTGGTCGCGGTGCTGCTGGCCTGGGAGCCGCGGATCGAGGTCGCCGAACTGGCCGAGCAGTCCGGGCTGACCCCCGAGCGGGTGCGGGCCGCGCTGACCCGGCTCGGCACCGCCGGCCAGATCGGCTACGACGCGGCGGAGGCCGCGTACTTCCACCGTCAGCTGCCGTACGAGGCGGGCCGGGCCGAGGCGCGCAACCCGCGGCTGCGGGCGGCCCGGGCGCTGGTCGGGGCGGGGGCGGTCCGGCTGGAGGCGGGCGGTTCGCTCGCCACGGTGACGGTGGACGACCACGTCCAGCGGGTGCGCGTGGACGAGGCCGGGCGGCTGAGCTGCACCTGCCTGTGGTGGGCCAAGTACCGGGGCGGGCGCGGGCCCTGCAAGCACGCGCTGGCGACCGGGATGGTCCGGGAGGCCGCGGGCCTCGCGGCGGCGGCGCGGGCGGAGGCGGTCCGATGAGCGGCGGGGACGGGAGCACGGCGGTGGGGACGGGTGCGGGTGCGGTCGGGCTGCTGATGGCCGCCGTCCGGGCCGGGTCCGCGGAGCTGGTGCCGGCGCGGCTGGCCCTGCTCGGCAAGGCGGAGCGGCGGGAGTGCCTGACGGAGCTGAAGGCGCTGCGCAAGCAGCTGCGCTCGGAGTGGTCGCCGGTGTCCTCCCGGCAGCGGCAGGCCGTGCTGGTCGCCGGCACGGGCTGCCACCCCGGGGCGGCGGGCGCCGCGACCTGGATCGCCGGGCGGGACTTCGCGTCTGGCGGCTACCAGCACCCGGCGCTGGTGGAGGTGCTGGAGCAGCAGGACGACGCCTGGCAGATCGAGGTGATCACCCGGCTCGGCGCGCGGGCCGGGACCGGTTGGGCCTGGCCGTACTTCCCGCTGTTCGACCGGGTGGTGCGGCGCACCGGCTGCCCGCTGCCCGACTCCGAGGGCTACGTCGGCGAGTGGCTGCGGCAGCGGATCTGGCACCGCACCTACGTCCCCGACGCGCCGTTCGTCCCGCTGGTGGAGCGGCTGCGGGCGGACCCGCTGACCCCGGCCGTGGTGCCGCGGGTCTTCGGGCTGGCCGAGGCCGGGCTGCTGGACCACCACAGCTCCGCCTCCCCGGAGAGCACCTGGCACCGGGCCGTGGCCACGCTCGCCGCCGAGGGCGTGCTCGACCGCGCGGAGCTGCTCGACGGCTGCCTCGCCCGGCTGCTGCGCGGCGGCCGCCCGGCCGACCAGCGGATCTTCCTGGAGACGCTCACCGCGCTCGCGCCGACGGCCGAGGAGTACGCGGCCCGCGCCCGCGACCTGATGGCCATGCTGGACGGCCTGTCGGTGGTGGCCGGGCACGCCCAGAAGGTGCTCGGCGAGCTGGACGAGGCCGGGGCGGTGGAGCCCGAGCTGCTGTCGGAGGCCTCGGCGACCGTGCTGTTCCGTACCGAGAAGAAGCTGGTCCGGGCCCAGCTGGGCCTGCTGGACAAGGCGGCCCGGCGCTCCCCGGAGCGGGCCGGCGCGGTGGTGCTGGCCGCCGCCGAGGCGTTCGGGCATCCGGACCCCGGGCTCCAGGAGCGCGCGCTCGCCCTGGTGGCGCGGCACCTGCGGAAGGCCGGCGAGGCCGTGCTGCCGGAGCTGCGGTTCGCCGCCGAGGGGCTGAACCCGGCCCACCACGCGCGGGCCGGCGAGCTGCTCGGCGCGCAGGTCGGCGGGGACGGCACCGAGGAGCCCGAGGGCGAGCTGCTGCCGCCGGCGCCGGTGCCGCGCCCGCTGGGGGAGCCGCTCGGCACGCCCGAGGAGGTCGCCGAGGAGCTGTCCGCCCTGCTGGCCGAGGAATCGCCCACGGTGGCGGCCTTCGAGCGGACCCTGGACGGCCTGGTGCGGCACGCCCACCGGGACCGCGCCGCGCTGGCCGAGGCGCTCCGGCCGGTGCTGCGGGTCCACCCGTGGAACCCGGCGCACCGCTGGTGGCAGTGCGGCCCGCGCGACGTGCTGTACGTGGCCACGGCGGCGGCCGGGCTGCTCCCGGTGCGCCACCTGTGGGACGCCCTCACCGGCAGCGGCGGCTCGCCGTTCAACCACGTCACGGTGTACGGCAAGGTGCTGGCGGCCCGGCTGGAGGAGGCCGCCTGGCGGCTGACCGCCGACCGCCCGCCGCTGCTGCTGGCGACCCCCACCGACGCCACCGGCGCGCTGGCGCCGGCCGTCCTGGTCGAGCGGCTGGCCGTGTACGAGGCGGCGGGTGCCCGGCCCGGCGAGGCGGACCTGAACGCGGCGCTGCTGCGGGTCGCGCCGACCGCCGACCCGGCGACCCTGGACACCGTCGGCCGGCTGGCATCGCCCGCCGGGCGCCGGGTGGCGGCCTGGCTGCGCGAGGGCGGGCTGCCGGCCCAGGAGTCGGAGCGGGTGGACTTCGCGCCGACCCGCCCGCGCCGCCCCGGCCGTGATCACACGCGCCTCTGGTGGGAGGACCTGCGCCGGGTCGTCATTGCCCAGCCCGGCATCGGCGAGGGCCCGCAGGGCCCGGCCGGCGAGCGGCTCGACCCGCGCTTCCTGTCCCTGCTGGCGGAATCCCGGCCGAGCGTGGCCCGGGCCCGGATGCACAACGACTGGACCTGGGAGCCCACCGAGCACTGGGCCGCGATGCTGCCCCACCACCGCGAGGAGCTGGCCGCCCGCTGGCTGGACTGGTTCGCCGACGCGGCCGACCGCGACGGGCGCGGCGCCCCGCGGCTGCTGCCGGTGCTCGCCGAGGCCGGCGGCCCGGCCGGGCTCGCGCTGCACCTGGCCCTGGCGTACGGGCTCGGCGCGCGGCACACCGAGGACCGTGCGGCGGCGGTGGACGCGCTGCTGGTGCTGGCCGCGCGCGGCGACCTGGACGGCGCCCTGCTCGGCCGGGAGCTGGCCGAGCTGGTCGGGCTCGGCGCCGTCAAGCCCGCCCGGCTGGGCGCGGCGCTGCGGGCGGCGGCGGACACCGGCGCGTACGGGACGGTCTGGTCGGTGCTGGCCGCCGCCCTGCCCGGGCTGCTGGCGGGCGAGCCGCACCGGGGCCTGGGTGACGTGGTCGCGGTGGCCGTGGACTGCGCCCGGCGCAGCGGGGCGCGCGGGCCGGTCGAGGGGGTCGCCGGGGCGGCGGCGCGGCCGGGGTCGAGCCGGCTGGTGAAGGAGGCGCGGGTGCTGCGGGAGGTGCTGGAGGGCTGATCCCGGGGCCGCCCGGCGGCGCACGGGGGCTGGGGCGTACGGGCTCCGGGCCGTACGGGCGCGGCGGCGTACGGGCCTCGCGGGTTTAGGAACGGTCGTTCTTGACTGACCGTTCCTAAACCCGTACGGTCGTGCCCATGGGAAGACCACGCGCCTTCGACGAGGACGAGGCGATCCAGGCGGCAGCGGGGCTGTTCGCCACCCGGGGGTACGAAGGCACCTCGGTGGACGACCTGGTCACCGGCCTCGGTGTGCACCGGGGCAGCCTCTACAAGGTGTTCGGCAGCAAACGCGGCCTCTACCTGGCCGCGCTGCGCCGTCACCTGGACCACGAGGTCCTGCCGCTCGCCGCCGCGCTCGCCGCCGCCCCCGACCTGCCGGCCGCGCTGGCCGGGGCGGCCGGCGGCTTCGACGGCGGGGCGGCCGCCGGACTGCTGCTGTCCGCGGCCGTCGAACGGGCGGCCGCGGACGAGGAGGTCGCCGCCCTGGTCGAGGAGGGGTTCACCGCCCTCGACCGGGCGATCGGCGCGGTGCCCGGGGCCGGACCGGCCGCCGCGGCGCTCGGCGCCACCGTCCTCGGTCTGCGGCTGCGGGCCCGGGCCGGGGTCGCCGTACCGTCCTCGGCCGTCCTCGCCCTCGCGGGCCGGCCGGCCGTACCCACCGCTGGAACGACGGCCGGGACGTCACCGGCCACCGGACAGGAGAGCTGAGGAAGCATGGCCAGTGTCAGCGTCACCGACTCCACCCTCGTCGTCGAGATCGAGGGACTCGACCGGCTCTGGGCCGTGAAGAGCCGGATCGAGATACCGCTCGGCAACGTCCGCGGCGCCACCCTGGACCCGGGGATCACCCGCGAGTCCAAGGGCGTCAAGGTCGGCGGCACGCACTTCCCCGGCCTGATCACGGCCGGCACCTTCCGCTCCGGCGGCGAGTGGATCTTCTGGGACGTCAGGAACCCGGCGAAGGCCGTGGTGATCGAGCTCGCCGACGAGCGCTACCGCCGCCTGATCGTGGAGGTGGCCGACCCGCGCGCCACCGTCGACCTGGTCGAGACCGCCCGCAGGCGCCCCTGAGGGGCCGGGCGCTCAGACGGTGACCCCGTCGTCCTCGGCGGTCTCGGGGCGGGTGCCCGCCGGGGCGGCCGGGGGCCGGGCCGGGACGCCGTCCGGCACCAGCACGTCCGCGCCGCGGGGCAGCGCGGCCACCGCGCGCCACCACAGGGCGGGCGGCGGCGGGTCGGCCGGTTCGAAGGGCTCGCCCGGGCGGGGCATCGCCGTCCGGGCGCCGAGCGCCCGGGCCGCGGCGACCACCCGCTCGGCGGGCTCCTCCCACGGGTGCGGGGCCAGCTTGAAGGTGCACCAGTGGATCGGCAGCAGCACCCCGCCGCCCACGTCCAGGTGGGCCCGGACGCCCTCCTCGGGGGTCATGTGCACCTCGGGCCAGAACTCGCTGTACGCGCCGACCTGCACCATCGTCGCGTCGAACGGCCCCAGCCGGCGCCCGATCTCGGCGAAGCCCGGGAAGTAGCCGGTGTCCCCGCTGTGGAACAGCCGGTGCCGGGCGCCGGCCACCACCCAGGACGCCCAGAGGAACAGCGAGCTGGTGCGCGGGCCGCGCGAGCAGTAGTGGCGGGCCGGCGTCGCGGTCAGGGTCAGCCCGGCGACCTCGGCCGACTCCCACCAGTCCAGCTCCACGATCCGTCCGGCCGGCACCCCCCAGTGCTCCAGGTGCGCGCCCACCCCGAGCGGGACGGCGAACACCGCGCCGCCGGCGTCGAGCGCGCGCACGGTCGCCATGTCCAGGTGGTCGTAGTGGTCGTGGGAGACCACCACCACGTCCACCGGCCCGAGCTCGCCCAGCGGGACCGGCACCGGGTGCAGCCGCTTGGGCCCGGTCCAGCCGAACGGGGAGCAGCGCTCGCCCCACACCGGGTCGAACAGCACCCGGCGGCCGTCCAGCTCGGCCAGGACGGTGGCGTGGCCCAGCCAGGTCAGCCGCAGTCCGGAGGCCGCGGGCGCGGCCAGCTCGACCGGCCGCAGCCGGTGCAGCGGCACGGCGGCGGTGGGGGCCCGGCGGCGCTTGTCGGCGGCCAGCTGGGCCCGGGTGATCTCCAGCGGGCTGCGCTCGTACACCAGGCGGCGGGTCGGCACGGGGTTGCGGAAGGCGCCGTCGGCGAACTGCGGGGAGCGGTGGATCCGCGCCAGGCGCTCGCCCGTGGGGTCGGCGCCGAAGGCCTCGGTGCGCACCCGGTGCCACGCCGAGCGCATCCGGACGGCGGCCGTGCTTCGTCCCGGGGGGGTGGAGAGCTGCGAGGTCGGGCCGATGACACGGGAGTACCAGGGGCTGGGCACGGCACCTCCAGGGACGGGATTCTTCGGCTACCGGGCATGCCGAGGCGCGTACCCGTCGCCGACGAACCGATGTGGCGAAAGTGGCGGTACGACGACCATCTGGTCGGAGGTTACTCGCAGTGCGACGCCCGGACCTGGTGAGCAGGCCCGGGCGTGCCGTTCGGCGTACGCGGGGCCCGCTCACCAGGTCCGGGTCCGCCGCCGGGTGCGCCGGCCCCGTCAGTGGTAGAAGCGGGTGATCGTCTCGGCGACGCAGTGCGGCTTGGCGCTGGCGGCGCTGGTGATGGTGAACCGCACCACCACCTGCACCCCGCCGGACACCTCGGTGGCGGAGACCAGCTCGGCCGTGGCCCGCACCGCCGTGCCGACCGGGACGGGCGCCGGGAAGCGCACCTTCTCCGAGCCGTAGTTCAGCGCCATCCGCACGCCCTCGACGCTGTAGCACTCCTTGGCCAGCACCGGGATCATCGACAGGGTGAGGTAGCCGTGCGCGATGGTCGAGCCGAACGCGCTCTCCTTGGCCCGCTCCGGGTCCACGTGGATCCACTGGTGGTCGCCGGTGGCCTCGGCGAACAGGTCGATGCGCGACTGCTCGACGGTGTGCCACTCGCTGGTGCCCAGCTCGGTGCCGACGGCGGCGGTCAGGTCGGCGAGGGAGGCGAAGGCGGTCACGGCGTGCTCCTGGGGCGTCGGGGACTCGGGCAGAGGCAGAGTATGCCTACCCGCCGGTCACCACGGGAGGGGGCACGGCAGCGCGGAGGCCGTCCGGCGGCGCGGCGCGGGCCGCCCGGGGAGGGGCGGCCCGGTACGCCGGCGCGGGGCAGGAGTGCCGTGGGCCGGGTCAGGAGTGCTGCGGCGCCGCACGGCCGACCGGGAACAGCCGGCGGCCGCTGACCAGCTCCGGCACCAGGGCGACGAACATCGGGTCCGGATCGCCCACCCACGGGCGCAGCCCGGAGCGCAGCGCCCGCCGGTACTGCTCGGCGTCGCGCACCACGTCCGCCCGGCCGTGCACCAGCACGCTCCAGCCGGTCCGGGTCACCGGGTCCAGCAGGTCGGCCTGGAAGGCGACCACCGTGCCGTCCAGCGCCCGGGAGGTGGTGCTGCCCCGGCGGACCGCCAGCAGCAGCCGCCCGTCCGGCGCCACCTCGAAGGACACCGGCAGCACCGCCGGCAGGGCGTGCTCGGTGTACACCACGCGCCCGACGGGCACGGTGCTGAGCAGCCGGAGGCACTCGGCCTCGCCGAGGGGCTCCACACGGTCGTCACGGTCCATACGTCCGATCGTGCCGTCCCGGCGGGCGGGCCGATAGGGCCCAACGTCCCTGCGCGGGAGGCCGGGAGCCCCGTCCGGGGTGCCTCCGGGCGGTAGCCTGCCCGCGGGCCCGCCACGGGCCGCGGTGGCACGGAGCGGCGGTCCCGGTGCCGGGGCCGGCCAGGAGGGGGCGGGTGCGGATGGTCAGCGGGGTCGATCTGGTGGTGATCGGCGCGGACGGCGGGCCCGACCGGGGCTTCGGCGGCTCGGCGCTCGCGGGGGACGGCGCCCGGCTGCTGGCCGAGGTGCTGCCCGGGATGTGCTTCGACGCCGGGGCGGCCGGCTGCCGGGTGACCGTGGTCCCGTCCGACGCGGACGCCAACACCATGCTCACGGTCGTCCGCGAGGCCGCCCGCACACCGGGGCGGTGGCTGGTGGTCTGCCTGCTCGGCCAGCTGGTGGCCGACCCGCGCGGCCGCCGGCTCGCCCTGGTCACCGGCGGCTCCACCGCCGACAACGCCTACCGGCGCGGGCTCGCCTGGGACTGGGTGGTCAGCGCGATGGTCCACGGCGACCAGGAGGAGTGCCTGCTGCTGGTGGACACGGTCGCCGATCGCGACACCTGGGCCGCGCTGGAGCGGGGCGGGGGCGAGGACGGCGCCGGCGAGCTGCTCAGCTACTCGCGCGTCCCGCTGTGGGGCCGGGTCGGGAGGTACACCGCCGGCAGACGCGGGCGGGACGCCGTCCTGCCGGGCGGCGAGGGGTCGTTCAGCCGGGCGCTGGCCGAGGTGCTCCGGCTGGGGGTCCCGGGCGCCCCGGCGGCGGTCGGCCCGCCGGAGCTCCAGCCCGCCGTGGCCGCGGCCTGCGCCGACGGGGAGACCGGCGCGCGCCTGCTCGTACCGCCGCAGGGCGGGCGCCTGTTGATGCGCAATCGCGCCGCCGTCCGGGGTGCATTGGCCGGATTGTCGCTTTCTGAAGAACTGTTGGCCGTTCTGTGGCGGGAAAGTGCCCCGACGGATCCGCCTTCCGCGTAAGGTCAGGGGGCCCGGGGTGTTGCCGAGCGGGTCGGGGTTGGCGAAGAATCGATGCCCGGCACGGCAGTACGGGCGGGGCGGCGGATATTTCTGACGACCACAGCCCACGAACGGGTCGGTCGCGACGAGGTGGGGCGATGCGGCAGCGCGGAAATGTGGTGCGCCCTGGGGCGGTTGGGGCCGGCGGGGCGGTATTGGCGATGCTGTTCCTGAGCGCCTGCTCCGCCGGTGACGGCGGTTCCTCCGTGGACCGGCTGGGAAGCGCCGCGCCCGGCGTTCCCGGGGTGGGGGCGCCCGCCGTTCCGGGCGGTTCCGCCGGAGGCGGCACGGTACCCGCCGACGGGCCCGAAGGGGCCGCCGGGCGTGTGGTCCTGGCCACCTATCAGGACTGGTGGAAGGCGCAGACGGAGGCCTTCGGCCGGCCCGATTCGGACGGCGGCGCGCTGGAGACGTACTCCTCCGGGAATGCCCTGCGCGGATCGCTCGTCAATCTGAGGCAGCTTCATGACTCCCATCTGGTGATGATCGGGTCTCCACGGAATTCCCCGGTGCTGAAGGCACTTGATCTGAAGGCGGATCCACGGACCGCGGTGATCGAGGACTGCCTCGATGTCAGCGGTTGGCACCAGGCCGATGCCACCACGCGTGCGGTAAAGGACCCGGAGAAGCGGCTGACGCGCTACATCGTGACCGCTTCACTGCGAATGTTCGAAGCTCGTTGGCTGATCTACGACTTCAAGCGGGAGGTGGACCGGACGTGCTGAAACCGATGGCGCGAATCCCGGTGCGTACGGCGTTGTTGGTCGCGATGGTGCTTTCCCCGGCCGTGCCCGCGGTGGCGGCGGACGGGCCGAACCCCGCGCCCACCGCGACCGGCGAGGTGAACCACTGCCGGATGACCGACATCTGCATCGAGACCGGCGAGACCGGCACCAGACCCGGCACGGGCGGCGGTGGCGGAGGGGGCGGTGGCGGCGGGGTCCAGCTCTGCAGCTGGAACGGCAAGGAGTGGCCCTGCCACGACCCCGAGGTCGGCTGGTTCAGCAACGCCACCGGCTGCTACTACAAGCGGCTGGATCCGCAGCCGGGCGCCGACGACCCCGCCTGGGGCGGCCACCGGCCCACGGACGGCTCGGTCTACGAGGTCAACTGCCGCAACACGGCGGACGGGATCAGCGCCCCCGAGCTGCAGTTCTTCGCCGCCGCCCCGGCCGGCCCGCCGCCGGACGACCCGGTGGCCCTGGCCAGGAAGGCCAAGGGCGAGATCAACTTCCCGAAGCCGGTGCCGGTCACCGCGCCGAGCGGCACCCTGGTCGTGAGCGTGCCGGTCTGGCTCTGGCTCGACCAGCGCGGCGGCCCCACCGTGCCCGCCCCGAGGACCGTCCACGGCAACACCATCGCGGTGACCGCCACCCCCAAGCTGATCGACGTGGTCTGGGACCTCGACCTCGGCGGCGGCCGCACCGTCACCTGCCACACGCCCGGCACGCCGTACGAGGCCAAGTACGGCGCCGCCAGGTCGCCCGACTGCGGCTACGTCTTCACCACGGGCTCGGCGACCAAGCGGGACGGCGTCTTCTCCGGGAGCGTCACCGTGCACTGGCGGATCGACTCGACCGTCTCCGGCGGCAGCGGCAACCAGCCCATCGGGCCGCTCTTCCAGAGCGCGACCACCGACTTCCAGCTGAAGGTGGCCGAGGTGCAGGTCCTCAACTGACCGTCCGTCACCGACCCGGCGGCGGGCCCGGACCGGCCGCCACCGACCCCAGAACCCGTCCTGACCACACGTGAGAGGCCCTGACCCGGTGGAGATCCGTACGAACAAGATGCCGGGGACCGCCGTGCCCGAGCAGGGCCGTGCGACACCGGTCACCCCGGGGCGGACCCTGCGGGCCAGGCGGCGGCGCCCGGCCGTGCTGGCGATGTCGGTGGCGCTGATAGCCGCCGGCGGGCTGGGCGGCGCGGTGCTCTACAACAGCACCGGGCAGCGGGTGGCCGTGCTGGCCCTGGCCCGCGACGTGCCGTTCGGACAGGTGCTCACCGACGCCGACCTGGCGGTGGTGCGGATCGCGACCGACCCGGGGCTCAAACCGCTGGCCGCCGCCGACCGCAACGGCGTGGTCGGGATGCGCGCCAGCACCGACCTGCGGCGCGGGGCGCTGCTGCTCAAGGCCGACGTCGCCCAGGCCCTCACCGTGCAGCCGGGCCAGCTGGTGGTCGGCGTCTACGCCAAGCGCCAGCAGCTGCCGGCGACCAGGCTGCAGGCCGGGGCGCAGGTCGTGGTGGTCTACACGCCCGACGGCAACGGCGCGCGGCCGGAGTCGCTGGGCGCGGTGGTCACCACGGTCGGCAAGGTCGACACCGACGGCAGCCAGGTGGTGGACGTGGCGGTGCCGGAGGCGGACGCGCAGCGGCTGGCCTCCTGGGTGGCGAGCGGACGGATCCAGGTCGTGCTGGCCCCGCGCGGGGTGGCCGGGGGCGCGGCCCCCGGCGGTGCGGCGCCGGGCGCGGGTACGGCGGGCACGGCCCCGGCGGGCACCCCGGGCGCCACGCCCGGTGCCCCGGCGGCCTCCGGCGTGCCGGGCGTTCCCGGCGGTCCGGCGGCGGGTGCCCCGAA
This sequence comes from Kitasatospora sp. NPDC004240, assembly GCF_053603215.1. Lineage (NCBI taxonomy): Bacteria > Bacillati > Actinomycetota > Actinomycetes > Kitasatosporales > Streptomycetaceae > Kitasatospora > Kitasatospora sp. NPDC004240. Next base: position 14,328 of record NZ_JBSGFD010000151.1, read on the forward strand.
CCCGTCGCCGAGCAGGGCGGGTGGTGCCTGATGGCGGTGATCGCGGTCGTCGGCGGCCCCGGGGCGCCCGGGGCCACCACCGCCGCCCTGGCGCTGCTGCTGGCCTGGCCGCTGCAGCCGGGGCGCCGGATCATGCTGGTCGAGTGCGACCCGGACGGCGGCGCGGTGCTCGCCGGCGCCCTGGAGGGCCGGGTCGAGGCGGTGTACGGGCTGCGCAACCTCGCGGTCGCCGACCGGCGCGGGCTGCTCGGCGAGACGCTGTGGGAGCAGCTGATCGACCTCTCCCCGGACGGCAACGCCGAGCGGCTGCTGCTGCCCGGCCTCACCGACCCCACCCAGGCCCCCGGCCTCGCCTACACCTGGGAGCCCCTGGTCGAGGTGCTGCACGGGCTGGAGCCGCAGGGCTACGACGTGATCCTGGACCTCGGGCGCTCCGGCGCGACCGGCTCCAGCGCGGTGCTGGCCCGCCGCGCCGACGTGGTCGCCGCCACCGTGCGCACCACCCTGCGCGGGCTGAGCTCGGCCCGGCCCCGGCTGACCGCGCTCACCGAGGACCTCGCGGCGGCCGGCACCGGACCGGACGCGCTCGGCCTGCTGCTGGTCGCCGAGGGGCCGTACTCGGGGGCGGAGGTCTCCCGGGAGTTCGCGCTGCCGGTGCTCGGCACCCTGCCGTACGCGACCCGCACCGCCCGGGTGCTCTCCGACGGCGGGGACATCACCGACCGCCGCTTCATCCGCTCCGAGCTGATGCGCACCGCGCGCTCGGCGGCGGACGAGGCGCAGTCGCTGGTCCGCCGGCGGCGGCAGCGGCTCGCCCCGGCGGCGATCCCGGCGGACCACCGACTCCCGGCAGGGGATGCGCGGCCGGCCGTCGGGCAGCCGTACCCGGGTCCGCAACAGCAGTACGGCCAGCAGCAGTCCGGCCCGCAGCAGGGCGGCCAGCCCTACGGGGGCGGGGGCGCGCAGTGGAACGGTCAGCCGTACGGCGGGCAGCCGGTGAACGGCCATCAGTACGCCGGCGGGCCCTCGGCGCCGCAACCGGTGCCGCCGCAACCCGTGCCGCCGCAGCCGGTGATCGTCACCGGGCCGGTCGCGCCGCTCGCCGGGCTGGCGCCGCAGCCGGCCGCGCCCGCGCCGTTCCCGGCCCACGCGCAGGGGGACCACGTGCAGCCGGGGTACGTGCAGCCGGGGTACGTCCAGCCCGGTCCGGTCCAGCCCGGGTATGTGCAGCCCGGGTACGTGCAGCCGGGGCCGGTCCGGCCGTACGGGACCGGCGGTCCGGACGACCGGACGCCTCCGCAGGACCAGACCCAGCCGCAACCCCAGGGCCAGGACCGGCGACCGGGCCACGCCGCCCACGGGGAGGTGCTCCGTGCGCGGTAGCCCGCTGTACGAACGTCCGGCGGCCGACCCGGCCGCGCTGCCGTGGACCACCCCGGCCGCCCCGGCCCCGGCGGCGCCCGGCGCCGGTGTGCCCGGCGTCAACGGCTCCGGAGCCGCCACGCCCACCGCCGTGCCCTCCGTGCTGCCCACGCCGGCCGTGCGCGCCGCCGGCACCCGGCCGGCCGTGGACCCGCAGGTCGCCCGGGAGCTCAAGCGCCAGGTCGCGGCCGAACTCCACCAGCAGATCACCCGGTTGACCTCTGCCTCCGGCACCGAGCCGGACGGCGCCACCCGCCGCCAGCGCGGCCGGGCGCTGATCGAGGAGGCCGTCGCCCGCTGGTCCGACGCCTACGCGCAGACCCACGGCATCCCGCCCACCCGCGAGGAGGACCGCGCGCTCGCCGAGGCCGTCTTTGACCTGCTGTTCCGCGCGGGCCGCCTCCAGCCGTACCTCGACGACCCGGAGATCGAGAACATCCTGATCAACGGCTGCGACGACGTCTGGATCTCCCGGGTGCACCAACCGCTGCGCCAGGTCCCGCCGGTGGCCGACAGCGACGCCGAACTCGTCGAACTGCTCCAGGACCTCGCCCGCCAGCACGGCGGCGGCGAGCGCAGCCTCTCCACCGCCAGCCCGACCCTGGCGCTGCGACTGGAGGGCGGCATGCGCCTCCAGGCGATGACCGAGGTCACCCCGCGCCCGTACGTGGCGATCCGCCGCCACCGGGTGGCTTCCGCGACGCTGTCCGAGATGGTCGGGCTCGGCACCCTGGACTCCACCCTGGCGGCCTTCCTGGCCGCCGCGATCCGGGCCCGGAAGAACGTGATGATCACCGGCACCCAGGGCGTCGGCAAGACCAGCCTGCTGCGCGCGATGGCCGCCGAGATCCCGCCGGACGAGCGGGTCGGCACCCTGGAGTCGGAGTTCGAGCTCTGGCTGCACACCCTGGGCCACCTGCGCCAGGTCGTCCCGATGGAGGCCCGCGAGGGCAACGGCGAGCGCGTCGACGGCCGGATCGCCGGCGAGCTGACGATCGGCGACCTGATCCCGGCCGCGCTGCGGATGACCCTCTCCCGGATCATCGTCGGCGAGGTCCGCTCCGGCGAGGTCGTCCCGATGCTGCGCGTCATGACCAACGGCGAGGGCGGCTCGATGTGCACCCTGCACGCGCGCGGCCCGCACATGGTGGTCGACCGCATCGCCGAGCTCTGCCTGGAGTACGGCTCCCACATGACCGACGCGCTCGCCTACCGGCTCACCGCCAACGCGGTGGACCTGATCGTGCACGTCGCCATGGTCGACGAGACGGCGGTCGGCGGCCGGCGCCACCGCTTCGTCTCGCACGTCCTGGAGGTCGCCGGCCTCGGCGAGCACGGCCGCCCCGCGCTCAACACGGTCTTCGGGCCGCGCCCCGACCTGGGCGAGCCGCGGGCCGTCCCGCACACCCCGCCGAACTGCCTGGACGACCTGCGCCGGGCCGGCTTCGACGCCTCGCTGCTCGGCTCCCGGTACGGCAGCTGGTCCGGCCCGCTGCACCTGCGGATCGGCGGTGGCGCCCGGTGATGCTGCTCTACGTGCTGGCCGGGCTCGCGCTCGCCGGCGGTCTGGTGGCCCTGGTCACCTGGGCGCTCGGCGGCGAGGAGAGCGAGGACGAGGAGCCGGCCAACCCGCTCGGCGGCCGGCTCCACACGCTCTGGTACGGCGCGCCCGGCACCGCCTCGGCCCGGGTGGTCCGGCTGCGCCGGGTGCAGCTGCCGCTCGCGCTCATCGGCGCGCCGCTGGCCTGGCTGTTCACCGCGATCCCGCTCACCGCGCTGCTGGTGCCGCTCGGGGTGTTCGGCCTGCCCTGGCTGTTCGACACCACCCGCTCCGACACCCACCGCATCGAACGGCTGGAGGCGCTCTCCGAGTGGACCCAGCGCATCGCGGACGTGCTGCTGCTCGGCGTCGGCCTCAACCAGGCCATCGTGACCAGCCGCCGCACCGCGCCGGTCGCCCTGGAGGCCGAGATCGGCGAGCTCGCCGCCCGGATGCAGGCCCGCTGGCGGCCCGACGACGCGCTGCGGGCCTTCGCCGACAGCCTCGCCGACGCCACCGCCGACAAGGTGCTCGCCGCGCTGCTGCTGCGCGCCGGCGACAGCGGCCCGGGCCTGGCGCGGGCGCTGTCCGACATGGCCGAGTCGGTGCGCGAGGAGGTCCGCCAGCGCCGCACCATCGAGGCGGACCGCGCCAAGCACCGCACCACCATCCGCTGGCTGGTGGGCATCATCACCCTGGTCGTGGTGATCGGCTCGTTCAACACCGGCTACACCGCGCCGTACAGCACCGTGCTCGGGCAGATCGTGCTGGCGGTGATCGCCGCGCTGTTCGTGGCGGTGATCGCCTGGATGCGGGCGCTCGCCTCGCACCCGCCCGTACCGCGGCTGCTGGAGCCCGACCGGCGCAGCCGCACCTCGCGCGGACGCGCCGTGCGCAGGGATCCGTCCGAGGAGGGCGCCGAGGCGTCCGACCCGATGTCCGGGGAGGTCCGATGATCTCGCCGTGGCCCGTGCTGGCCGGCGCCCTCGCCGCCGGCGGCCTCGCCTGGCTGATCTCCGAACTGCGGCCCGCGCCGCCCGACCTGGGCCAGGCGCTGGACCGGCTGCACCGCACCCCGAGCGGGCGCGAGCCGGACCCGGACGAGCGGCCGCGCTGGTTCGACCGGGTCGGCGAGCAGTCGCTGGGCCTGCGCGGGGTGCGCATCCCGCACCGGGAGCTGTCGCTGATCGGGCGCAGCCCGGCCCGGTTCATGGCGCACAAGCTGCTGTTCGCCGTGATCGGGCTGATGCTGCCCGCCTACCTGACCGTGGTGGCGCTGCTGATCGAGGTCGACCTGCCGGTGGCGCTGCCGCTGGTGGTCGGGCCGGTGCTCGCCGCCCTGCTCTGGTTCGTCCCGGACGGCATCGTGCGCGGTGAGGCCAAGGAGGCCCGCACCGAGTACCTGCACGGCATCGCCGCCTACCTGGAGCTCGTCGCGATGGAGCGGGCCGCCGACTGCGGCCCGGCCGAGGCCCTGCGGCGCGCCGCCTCGGTGGGGCGCGGCACGGTCTTCCGGCGGATCCGGGACTCCCTGGAGCGGGCCGAGACCGACCGGCTGCCGCCCTGGGACGGCCTGGAGACGCTGGCCGCCGAGCTGGGCCTGACCCCCCTGCAGGACGTCGCCGACATCATGCGGCTGTCCGGCACCGACGGCGCCGCCGTGTACGACACGCTGCGCGCCCGGGCCAAGGGCCTGCGCGGGGAACTGCTCGCCGAGGACCTCGCGCGGGCCAACACCGACAGCGAACGCATGGTCGCGCCCGGGGCCGCCCTCACCCTGCTGATGACCGTGCTGATCATCTTCCCCGCGCTCCACCAGATGCTCAACTGAGCGTCGTCCCCGTCCAGAGCGGTTCCCGCGTCCTCACCACACCCCTGGAGTCCACGATGGTCCCCCGCCTCGCACCCCTGGTCGGCCGACTGCTGCGGCCGACCCTGTTGCCCGTCCAGTTCGCCGTGCTGCTGCTGACCCTGCGGCTCGGCCGGCTGCGCGCCGCCCGCGCCCGCGGCGACCGCGGCGCCATCAGCATCGAACTCGCCCTGGCGATCATCGCCCTGGTCGTGGTGGCCGGCGCGGTGGTGGCCGCGATCGTCGCGCTGAAGAACCGCGTCGTCAGCAAGGTCGAGGAGCAGGCCCCGGGCGGATCGGTCGCCACGTGAGTTGTCGACCCCGTCGGCGTGCGGACGGTTCCGCCCGCCGTCCCGGCGACCGGGGGGCGATGAGCCTGAGCCTGGCCATCGTCTTCCCGGTCGTGATCGGCCTCGTCCTGCTGGTCGTCCAGGCCTCCATGTGGTGGTACGCCCGGCAGGTCGCGCTCACCGCCGCCCGCGAGGGCGTGGACAGCGGGCGGGTGCAGGGGCGCGATCTGACCGACCAGCAGAAGAACGAGGCCGCCAAGCGGCAGGCCGAGGACTTCATGCGGCGGGAGGGCGTCGACGAGGTCGAGGACTACAGCGTCAGCACGGCCGGCAGCACCGCCGAGGTGATCAGGGTCAGCGTCCGGGTGACCCCGCACTTCCTGCTGCCGCTGCTGCCCCATCCGGAGATCGAGCAGCACGCGCAGGCGCCGCGCGAGCGGTTCGTCGCACCGCCGGGGAGCGGCTCATGAGGCCGGGGTCCGCCGGCGTGCGCCGGCCCTTCGCACGCCGGCCCTTCGCACGCCGGCCCTACGCGCGGCGCCGGGACGGTGGCGGGGTGGCGATCGAGGCGGCGATCGTCGCCCCGGGCGTGGTCGGCCTGGTGCTGGCCGCCGTGATGGCCGGCCGGGTGCAGACCACGGCCGGCACGGTGGAGGCGGCGGCCCGGTCCGCGGCCCGGACTGCCTCGCTGGCCCGCAGCGTGGACGGCATGCCGCAGCTCGCCAGGGACACCGCCCTCACCACGCTGCGGCAGCAGGGGGTCAGCTGCCGTGACCTGGAGGTCAAGCTGGAGCACGGCGAACTGACCACCCCCGCGGGTCAACTGGCCACCGTCAAGGTGACGGTGCGCTGCGGGGTGGCGCTGGGGGACCTGCTGGCCGGGCCGAGCACCCCGTGGACGAAGACCGTGGTCGGCGACTTCACCTCGGTGGTCGACCGCTACCGGGGCGCCTGATGGAGTGCGCCGGGTGCCCCCGTTCGGGCCCCGGGCGGGGATTGGCGGCTCGCCGCGCGGGGGAGACGCATGCGGGGGAGTGGCAGTCTGGCGGCGTGCTTACGCCGGTGGGGAGTTGAAGGTGCGGGAGGGGGGCGTGATGTCGCTCGGAACATCGCGCGGGGCGCGGCCGGCGGAGCAGCGGCCGGTGGGGCGGCCGTCGGGCCGGCGGTGGGCGGTTCGTCCGCCGGGCCGTGGGCGGCGCGGGCGCGGTGGTGACCGCGGGGCGGTCTCGATCTTCGTGGCGCTCTGCGCGACGGCCCTGGTGTTCGTGATCGCCCTGGTCGTCGACGCCGGCGGCCGGCTGCGCATGGTCGAGCGGACCGACGGGCGGGCCCAGGAGGCCGCCCGGGTCGCCGGCCAGCAGCTCGACGAGGCCGCCGTGCTGCGCGGCGAGGGCTACTCGGTCAAGCGGGACTACGCCCTGCGGGCCGCCAACAGCTACCTCGCCCTCTACGGACTCGGCGCCAAGGAGGTCGAGTTCTCGGCGGACGGCGGGGCGGTCACCATCACGGTGGAGGACGCCTACCGGCCCGCCCTGCTGGGCGTACTCGGGGATCGCAAGGTCAGGGGCAAGGGCAGCGCGACCCTTGTCCACGGAGTCAAGAAGGCGGAGACGGACTGATGGCCGCGCCACGTGTCAAGGAGCAGACCAGGGCGGGGAGTTCGGCCGGTGGCCCGGCCCACGCGCGCGGCGGGCGGGCCCCGGTGCCCCTTCGTCCGCGCCGCCGCGGCCGAATGGGGGCCCTGGTCACCGCGCTCGGCGCGCTGCTCACCCTGCTCGCCCTGCTGGTCGGTGTGCCCGCCCTGCTGCTGTACGGGACGCAGGCCGTCGCCGGGATGGGCGAGGTCGCGCCGGACGGTCTCGGCGAACTGCTGACCAGCCCCGACGACGGTCGGCTGTTCCTCTGGCTGCTGGTCGCGGTCGGCTGGCTGGGCTGGGCCTGCTTCGCCCTGTCGGTCCTGTTGGAGATCCCGGCGCAGTTGCGCGGGCGGATCGCCCGGCGGATCCCCGCGTTCGGCTGGAGCCAGCGGCTGGCCGCCGGTCTGGTCGGCTCGGTGCTCGCCCTGCTGCCGGTCGCCGGTTCGGCCTTCGCGGCCGTCCCCGACCGGGCGCCGGCCGCCG